>JAEWAH010000149.1 GCA_023391725.1 Bacillota bacterium
AGATAGGCAACATGGCCAGCAGCATCCGGAAAACAAATGCGATGCTTTCGTCGTATATCCAGGACATCGCCCATAAGCTTGGGCTTATGTCCAGCGGTGATATGCGCATCAATATGGATATGGATTATATCGGCGATTTTGCGGCGATCAAAACGGCGATCCAGAACACGGCTTTGGCTTTGAACCATACGCTAAGGACCATCAACACCGCCGCCGAGCAGGTCTCCACCGGGGCTGCCCAGGTTGCCGGCGGGGCCCAGGCGCTTGCGGCCGGTTCCACCGAGCAGGCTTCCTCTGTGGAGGAACTGAGCGTTTCCATTTCGAAGATTGCCGAGCAGGCGGCCGAAAATTCCTTAAGTGTCAAGACGGCGACGCAATATGTGGGTCAGGCCGGTCAGGGCGTTACTGCCAGCAACGAGCATATGGGCCAATTAAGCCAGGCGATGGCGGAGATCGGCACCGCGTCTAATCAGATCACCAACATTACAAAGGTCATAGAGGATATCGCGTTCCAGACCAATATCCTGGCGCTGAACGCCACCATCGAGGCGGCTCGCGCCGGAAATGCAGGGAAGGGCTTTGCGGTGGTGGCCGACGAGGTGCGCAACCTCGCTGCGAAATCCGCTGAGGCTGCCAAGCAGACGGCGGACCTGATTCAGGCGTCCGTCACCACCGTGTCCAAGGGTACGCAGCTGACGGAACAAACGGCGCACATCCTGCACGATGTGGGGGAAAAGGCGCAGCTGGCCAGCCAGAGCATAGAGAAGATCGACCAGGCGTCCACCGAGCAGGCGCAGGCCATCGAACAGATTAAGGTGGGGCTGAACCAGGTATCTGCCGTTGTGCAGACAAACGCCGCCACCGCGGAAGAAAACTCCGCCACCAGCGAGGAAATGTCTGCCCAGGCGGCCACGCTGCGGGAAGAGGTGGGGAAATTCAGGCTGGACGATGGAAACGAAGGGGACAGCTTCATGGCCGCCGCCCGTCACAAGGCGCCTGGCAAACGGACCATTTCGCTGAATGAAACAGGCTCGGGCTTCGGAAAGTATTAAGGCGATACCTGGATAAACGGGCATCGTTTTAATAAGGCCGGTTGTATCACGTCAAGGGGAGGGCCTTGCGGGATACAACCGGTTTTCTTTTTATGGTTTTTGTTGCGTAAAGGCAGGCGGATGGATTATGATGGGAATGGTTGGAACGGGGATCCGGGATGGGCTAGAAAACCTAGTGCACTTTGTCTCGGCGCGCCGCCGTTCAACCACCCCGTCCCCTTCGGGTCCACCCCTCCTCTGGAGGGGAATTTCTATTGGGCGTCGCCGTTCCATTCCCCTCCAGAGCCTTTGCATCGCCCGTCGCTACGCTAGGTCGGTGTTCCGCCTGCCTCCGGCTTCACCTCCCCCAGGCTCCAGGTTCGCTTCGCTCACCCTCTGGCGGTGGCGCGCAGCGGCGGGGTGGTTGAACGGCGGCGCCAAGGCAAAACGACTAAAAAGGATTACGGATCGTTTCCTTTAAGGAATATATCTTTCCATGCCCCCATATCACCAATAAAAAGGAGGTCCATCCTCATGAAAAAGCTGATCAAACCACAAAAACTAATAAAGGGCGACACTGTCGCCACAGTCAGCTTGTCCTGGGGCGGAGCGGGCGACAGGGATCTGCTGTGGCGGTATAACGTAGGGAAGCAACGCCTGGAGCAGCAATTTGGGCTTCGGGTAATCGAAATGAAAAATACCTTAAAAGGCTCGGCGCATTTGTATGATCACCCTGAAAAGCGCGCGAATGACCTGATGAACGCTTTTGCCGACCCGTCGGTCAAAGCCGTTTTTTCCTGTATCGGCGGGGATGAGAGTGTGAGGCTGCTTCCCTACATCGACTTTGATATCATAAAAAACAACCCCAAAATATTCATGGGATATTCCGACACGACGATTTCTCATTTGATGTGCCTGAAAGCGGGGGTATCAAGCTTTTACGGCCCATCGATCCTTGCGGAATTTGCGGAGAACATTAAAATATTCGACTATACCGCCGGATGGATTCAAAAAGCTTTATTCGACGCTTTGCCCCTTGGCGAAATCAAGCCGGTCGCCCATTGGACGGGCGAAAGGATTGAATGGCGCCCGGAAAACGCGGCTGTTCAAAAGACGATGCGCAGGAATCAGGGCTATGAGCTTTTGCAGGGCACGGGGAAAGCAACAGGCCGCCTGATGGGCGGGTGCAATGAAGTTTTGGAGATGGCAAAGGGCACTTCCCTCTGGCCGGACGCTGAAACGTTTGAGGATGCGATTTTGTTTTTCGAAACTTCTGAGGATATGCCCGAACCTAAGTATATAGAGTATTGGCTGAGGAATTACGGGAGCCTGGGTATCCTTCAAAAGGCCAAAGCCATCCTTTTCGGGAAGCCGTATCAGGAACGGTTTTATGAAGAGTACAAAAAAGCCATCATGAAAATCATTTCCGAATTGCGCTTGGATCTGCCGGTATTCTATAACATGTCCTTTGGGCATAACGAACCGATGTGCATTCTCCCATATGGCGCGCTGGCGGAAGTCAATTGTGAAAACCGGACATTTACCATTTTGGAATCAGGGGTCGTTTAGGCCGATTTTTGGCGGGAGGCGTATGAAGACACTCATTATCAATGGCTCTCCAAGAAGAAATGGCGACACTTCTGCGCTGCTGGCAGAGTTAAGAGAGCAGCTGAATGGCCAGATCGTGGAGGTTTCAGCGTATTATGACAAAATAGCGCCCTGCACAGACTGCAGGCTGTGCTGGGAAGAAAAGGGCTGTGTAATCAAGGATGACATGACGAAAATCTATAAGGATGATTTTGATGCCGTTATCATTGCATCACCCTTATATATGTCCAATCTTACGGGTCCGATTGTCAGTTTGGCAAGCCGCTTCCAGCCATATTATGCGGCCAAACGTTTTTTGCGGGACCCAATAGATATTCGGAAAAAAACTGCCATCTTGATACTTGTTGGCGGTGGAGACGGGGGACCGGAGCCGGCAGTCCAATTTGCCAAGTGGATGTTCAAAAAAATGGAAGCTGAATTATGTGATGAGAATGTAGTTCTTTCGCTGCAGACGGACGAGGTGCCCGCAAAGGAAGACCGCGATGCGCTTTTAAAGATAAAAGAAATAGCGAGCCGGATCAATCAAAAGTATGCTTAAAGTCCCCCACCTTCCCAAAGAACAGACCTACAAAGGAGGCCGCCATGAAGAAGATACCGTATGGGGTGCAAGAGAACTTCTCTATTTTCGAGGACACCTTGGTGGAGATGACCTGGCAGCAGATACAGGAAGCGGCGGACCGGAACGCGATTGTTCTTCTGCCCGTGGGGATCGTGGAAGCCCATGGGCCGCACCTGGACCTGTCGGCTGACTTTTATTTGAGTACGCTGTTCTGCCGGTTTTTAAAGCAGGAGCTTTTTGAAAAGGGGATCGAAGCGCTCATCGCGCCGCCACTCTATTGGGGGATCGCCCGGGATACGGCAAAGTACGCGGGCACTTTTTCCGTGCGGCCGGAAACCATGCGCGGCCTTCTTTGCGATATCTTGGCATCCCTGAAAAGCTGGGGCTTTACACGGGTCTTCGTGCAAAACGCCCACGGGGACCACCAGCATATCGATATGATCAAGGAAGCCATTTTGGAGGCCAACCAGGCGCAGGATTTCAAGGCCTATTTCATGTGGGAACTGGATATTGAGGTAGAACACGATATTGCCTTTCCCCCGATGCGGGAGGATAGGGTTTCGCCCGACTATCACGCGGGGGCCATTGAGACGGGCCAAATGGCGGCTTTTTTCCCCGAAAAGGTGCGCGGGGATGTGGCCAAAACATTGAAGCCCCAGGATACTTTTCATCCCCTAGCGTATTACGGGGATCCGGCAAGTTTCGATTTGGAATTCAACATGGCGGAATTTACCCGCGCGGATGTCCGGCTGGATGCGCTGAAAGTGGAAGCGATCCTAAAGCGGGATGGGAGATAAGGAACAGGGTATACGCCATTGTTACCCTTTTGTGGAAGGGACTGGGGTTCATTTTTGTTGTCTAATGGAAGCATTACGCATTATAATGGGACGGTTGAACAGAAAAGAAAGGATGATCTTGATGAACGAAACGCTTCGCACCATTGCAACGCGTTATTCCTGCCGCGCCTATGACGGGCGCCTGCCTGAAAAAGAAAAACTCGAGGCCATCGCTTTGGCGGCGGTCCAGTCCCCCAGCGGCATGAACCGCCAGCCCTGGCAAATCGTTGTGATCACCAACAAGGCGCTTATCGACGAAATGGACGATGAAGGCATGCGCCTCCTTCGTGAAATGCAGGACAAAGCCGCCTTTGAGCGGTTCATGGGCCGGGGCGGAAAGCTGTTTTACAACGCCCCCTGCATGTTCCTGATCCTAAAGCAAAAAGCCACGGATTTAGACTGCGGCATCGTCAGCGAAAACATTGTGCTGGCCGCCGCGTCATTAGGCCTGGGCAGCGTGATCTGCGGCATGGCCGGGATGCCCTTTGGCGGGCCAAGGGGCGATGCTTTCAGGCAAAAGGCCGGGTTCCAAGACGGGTGGGAGTTTGGCATGGCCGTGCTGGTGGGCAACGCCCAGACAGAGGGCGCGGCTCATATGCCTGATATGTCAAAGATTCGCTTCGTGGAATAAGGGACCGGAGGTGCGGCGTTGGAGCTTAAGGAGATCCTGTCGGCCATTGCCGATGCATACAAGGCCGCGCTGGGCAAAAGCCTTAAGGGCATTTATGTCCACGGCTCCATTGCCTTTGGCTGCTTTCATTGGAGCAAGAGCGATATCGATTTTTTGGCCGTAGTAAAGGACAGTCCATCCCAGGCGCAGAAGGAAGCATTGATCGGCGCCCTTTTGCGCCTTTATCCATTTGCACCGCCCAAGGGATTTGAAATGAGCGTTGTTTTACTGGAAAACTGCCGGCGCTTTGTATACCCGACGCCTTTTGAGCTTCATTTTTCAAATGCCCATATGGAAAGAGTAAAGGAAAATCTTGCGGGATACTGCCGCACCATGAACGGAACGGATGCTGATCTGGCGGCTCACTTTACAGTCGTAAAGCAAGTGGGCATCCCCTGGTACGGAGGCCCGGTGGAGGATGTCTTCGGGGATGTGCCAAAGGAATCCTATTTGTCCAGCATTCAGGCGGATGTGCGCGACGCGGAAAACGAAATCGATCGCAATCCGGTCTACGTGATCTTGAACCTTTGCAGGGTCTTGGCCTATATGGAATCGGACCTTGTGCTTTCCAAGGAACAAGGCGGGCTATGGGGGATAGCCCATCTTCCCGAGCGGCTTGCACCCATCGTTCAAGAAGCGCTCAATTGTTATAGCTCTGAAAAAGAAATGAAGATGCTGCCCGGCGCCGGGGCGGAATTTGCATCCTATATGACGAAGGCTATCTTTGCAGGCTGAACCGCCATCGGGATAGAACAGCGGCTTTTCATATTTGCTTGCAGTAAGGGGCATTACCGGATACGCGTCCTTTCGGGTGGAAACGCCATGTGGTTGTCCGGCCTTGGCGTGTACACGCCGCAAGGCGGGCAAACCCAGCGGATCGGCCTTTCCCCCGATATTTACGTGAAGCGGACCATCGCCGGCATCCGGGAGGGAAGGGATGAGCTGATGGAAGCGGCCACTGCATACATCCTTGACAAGAAGTGAGCCGATCTGGCAGTATGGTTTAAGAACGTACCTTATGTGGGTATGATATCCATATAGGAGGGCATCGCTATGCAAAAAATCATTCCCCATTTGTGGTATGACACACAGGCCGTGGAAGCGGCACAGCTATATGTAACACTCTTTGAGGATTCAGAAGTTTTCGGTGTCAATACGATCTCGGATACGCCGTCGGGCGATACAAAAATAGTCGATTTTCAGCTGGCCGGGACGCCCTTTGCGGCCATCAGCGGCGGGCCTTATTTTTCCCTCAATCCATCCATTTCTTTGATGGTGGCATGCGATACTCCCGAGGAAGTGGACAGGCTGCATGCGGCCTTGTCGAAAAACGGAACGGAACTGATGCCCCTGGGAGAGTATCCCTTCAGCAAGCGGTATGCTTGGGTCCAGGACCGATATGGCCTTACCTGGCAGCTGATGCTGGTGGAAGACGGAGACAATCATCAAAAGATCAGGCCGTCGTTGCTGTTTGCGGGGGAAGCATGCGGGAGGGCCGAAGAAGCCCTTGACTACTATCTTTCGGTGTTTGAGGGATCGGAAAGGGGCTACGTAAATCATTATCAGCCCGGCGAGGCCATGGACAGCCGCGCCAAGATCAACTACGCCGAGCTTACCATCCAGGGGGATCAATTCGTCGCCATGGATCATGGCTTTGGCGGGGACTTTACGTTCAACGAGGCGTTTTCTTTAATGATCCTTTGCAAGGATCAAAAGGAGATCGATTACTTCTGGGACAAGCTTTCCTTCGTCCCCGAGGCCGAGCAGTGCGGATGGGTGAAAGACCGGTTCGGCGTGTCATGGCAGATCGTGCCCGAAAATATGGAGGACATGATGTGGGGCGGAACTGAGGAAGAGGTAAAGCGGATCGCAGAGGCATTTATGGAGATGAAGAAGCTGGATATCGCGGCCCTGGAAAGGGCGCGGCTGAACAAGTAAAATGGCCAGCCTCTGCATTCGGGAATACACAGCAGCCTCCCCGTCTCGACGGGGAGGCTGTTTCATAAGCGGATTCTTGTTGCA
The DNA here is from genome assembly GCA_023391725.1 of Bacillota bacterium. Taxonomy (GTDB): domain Bacteria; phylum Bacillota; class Clostridia; order Christensenellales; family Aristaeellaceae; genus JAEWAH01. The sequence continues at coordinate 6,727 of JAEWAH010000149.1, forward strand.
TGAGGACATACATAAGTATTATTATGGAACGGTCAGATGAGATCGGCGGAGGTACATATGGAAAAAGTGATTTGTAACGCAAAAGTGTATGTGGAGCGGGGGACATTCGCCCAGGCGGTACTGATTCGGGGCGAACATATTGCGTTGGTGGGCACACAGGAAGAGGTGCTTGCCGCTGCGGGCAAGGATGCCCAGCGCATCGACGCCAAAGGGCGGCTTGTTTTGCCGGGGTTCCACGACAGCCATATGCACCTGGCATCTTTTGGCCGCGCGGCCGGGGCTATCAACGGCGCGGGGGTGGCATCCATCGAGGAATTGATCCAGAGGGGCCGCGAGACCCTATTGCGCCTGAAATTGAAACCCGGAGCCGTATTGGGTGGCCGGGGTTGGGACCAGGAGCAGTTCACCGGGGATAAGCGCTTGCCCACCCGGCACGATTTGGACAAGATTTCTACAGAACACGCCGTCTATATCAGCCGCAAATGCGGGCACATCCTGTGCTGCAACACGAGGGCGCTTCAAATGGCAGGCGTCAAAAAGCCCGTCCCTGCAATAGAGGGCGGGCAGATCGATGTGGACGAGAACGGCGAGCCTACGGGTATCTTCCGGGAAAACGCCATGGGCCTGATCTTTGGGATCACGCCTGAACCCACCGCCGAGGATGTTGCGACAGAGCTGGAGTTTGCCATGCACCACGCGCTTTCAAACGGACTCACGGCGGTGGCTACCCAGGACGCTTCCGGCGGGGATATCGATCTGTATATCGATGCTTATGCCAAGCTGTATGAAAAGGGGCTTCGCCTTCGGGTCACGGAGCAGGCCGGGATCGGGTGCGAGGAGCATTTGGACGAATACATCAAGCGGGGCCTGCGCACCGGGCATTATCTGCATGCCCCCTTTATGAAGATGGGGCCGCTGAAGCTGTTTGCCGATGGGTCATTAGGATCGCGCACCGCGCTGATGCGCGCGCCTTACAAGGACGCGCCGGAAACGAAAGGCATCCGGGTGCTGGAGCCGGAGGTGATGTTCGCGTATATCAAAAAGGCCGCGGAAAACGGCTTGCAGGTGGCGGTGCACGCCATTGGCGATGGCGCGATGGACGAGGTCATCAGCCATTTTGAGGCGGTGACAAACGAAGACGACAATCCTCTGCGCCACGGCATCATCCACTGCCAGATCACCGACAGGGAGCTTGTTTCGCGCATGGCGGAAAACGATATTTTGGCCATCGTCCAGCCCATCTTTGTGGCCAGTGACATGCACATGGTTCGTGAGCGGGTGGGCCACAAGCTGGCTTCCACCTCCTACGCCTTCCGCACTATGGAACGCCTTCATCTGCACGTTTCCTACGGCACCGACTGCCCTGTGGAAAGCATGAATCCGTTAAAGTGCATCGCCTGCGCGGTGACCAGAAAAGACCCTGACGAGCCTTACGGGGAAGCGTATTTCCCCCAGGAATGTGTGGACGTATATACCGCCGTGGACGCTTACACCCAGGGCAGCGCGTACGCAAACTTTGATGAGCGGCGCATGGGGCGCGTGAAAGAAGGGTATTTGGCGGACCTTATCCTGCTTGACCGGGATATATTCGAGATACCGGCGGAGGAGATTGGCGAGGTAAAGGTATGCTTCACCATGGTGGGCGGGGAGATGGTGTATAGACAGGATATGGAGCCTTGACGTGGCCAGGAGACGTTTCTTTTGGCTCTGAAGCAGAGAATCATTTCACAAAAGAGAGGATGGGAACAATGGTAGATGTGAGCACCCCCGTAACAAATCCTCAGCTTGTACTGGCTATCAAACAGATGCAGCAGAACAATACAGAAGAAACACGAGCACGGATGATCGCCGAGGTAAAGCAGGCTCATTTTATATCCCCTGTCATCATCTCGCCGACGCCGGACCATGTAAATGAGGATACAAAAGTTACATTGAAAGAAAAGACCACAATTAGCTTTTCCATGATTGGTAACGAGGCTAGTCAACAATTTTTTCTTGCTTTCACCGATTGGGAGGAACTTGGGAAATGGAAAAGAGAGGAGGATCAGCAGGTCGTGGTCCTGACCTTTAATGATTTCGCAGCTATGGCATTGGATGGGGAAGGAAGTTCATGCGGGTTTGTAATTAACCCTTTCGGAGAAAATGTGGTTTTTGATAAAGCTATCATGAGGGCTATACGGGATGAAGGCAGAAATGAAAAAGGCGGGGCAAGTGAATATATCATAGAAAAAGAAACGGCTGTTCATTTGGGCCAGCCGCGCGAGTACCCATATGAGCTGGTTGGGGCTATTTCATATTACTTGAAGGGACAAAAAAATGTAAAGGCCGCTTATCTGCAGCTGATGGAAAAAGAAGGAGAACAAAGCTACTTGCTTATTGTAGACTTTGCAGGGGACCGAAGAACGCTGTTTGATGGGATAGCCAATGCTGCAATGAAACATCTGAATGGAATGTTTATCGACATGATACCTTATGACGCTGATTTTGGATTGAGTGCCACAAAAAACATAAAGCCATTCTACAGAAGAAAGAGATTTGGCTTATTCTGAATGAGCCGGGAGGTTTGGCCTGTCTAGCCGTCCTGATGCTTCCAAAATAGCTGTACTACTCCATTTCGGAGTAGTTTTTTTCTCTTTCCCCCTTGTATAAAAAAGGCGATCCCGGCAGGGGCGCAGGGCTGGTCAAGGCCTTGACCCGTTGAAATCCTTGGATCTTGGCATTTGCATAAGTATCCTATAAGAGTAGCTGATTTCAAAAATTTTGTTGAAAAATAGTGTACCACAGTGGTATGATGAAAACAAATATGCAAAAAGAGGAGAAAATAGAAATTTCCCTCATTGGCATTATTGCTGGCCATGGCTCTGCTATGGAAGCGGGCGATGGATCAGGATGATTTCTTTTTTTCTGCAAAACGCAGGAAGGCTGGCCTTAGAATGGAAGGATCGAACTGGCCTGTTTGATCTATGCCGATACCGGGTGGGAAACGCGGCTGAAAAGACCAGACAGACCTTTAATATGTTAATTGCGAAAGAAGTGCTTATGATGAAGAAAGAGAAGCGTAGTTTTTTGAGGGGACTGCTGTCGGGTGGTATGTCCATCCGGGTGTGGTTCACATTCCCTTCCTTGCTGCTGCTGCTTAGTATCGGGATCATCGGAGGTTTTGTGATTCAGGCCGGAATCGGCAGTTCCCGGCTGATTTTGGGTGAATTGCAAAAGCAAATGACCACGCAGGTGATCGATCAGCTCTCCCAGCGATTAAGCGCGGCCATGCAATTAAACCAGATCAATTACAACTCCCTTCAGTCCGGAACACTGGTGCTTGATTCCCAGACGGAGCGGGAACGGTATTTTGCAAATCACATCAAATCCTTTCCCGATGTATCCATGTCCTTTATCGGCCTTGCGGATGGATCGTTTTACGGGGCGCACCGCACCGCCGAAGGCGAGATCCAGGTAGTGCGCAACAACAGCGGCACGGGGGGCGCTTCCCGGTACTTTAAGACGAACAAGTTGGGCGAAGGAACAGAGTATGTTCAGGAATTCCCCAATTATGATCCACGCAAGCGCCCCTGGTATCAAAAAGCAGCGGAGGCAGGCGAGCCTGTATTCAGCGCCATCTACAGCCACTTTGTTTTCTATGAGCCGGCCGTCACGGCTGCCTATCCGGTATACGATGGAAGCGGCCATCTGCTTGGCGTCTTTGGCGTAGACTATGTGCTGTCCTGGCTGGGGAGCACCCTGGGCGACCTGCCCATCGGCAATCTGGGGCAGGTGTTTATGACCGACGAGACGGGGATGCTTATCGCCACCTCCTTTGACAGCCCGAATTTTAAGATGGTGGATGGGGCGTCCCGGCTGATCCCGGCCAAGGAAAGCGAAAGCCCGCTGATACAGGCGGCCCTGGTCACGCCTCCTGAAGATCACTCGGGCGCTCTGTCGGGCTTTACGCTGGATGGCAAGAGATATTATTTCAGCACCGCAAGCTTTACGGAATACGGGCTGAACTGGCAGATCCATGTGATCCTGGCGGAAGACGAATTCCTTGGCAATACGAAGACCGTGACCACGCAGACGGTGGTGATTCTAAGCATTGCGATCCTGCTGGCGCTGTTCCTGGCGTTCTGGGTCCCCGGGCACGTGATTGGGCCCGTGGTGTATTTGAGCAAGGCCGCCAAAGAGCTGGCAAAGGGGAACCATATCCCCATTCCTGATGACGGACGCAAGGATGAGCTGGGAGAACTGAACCGCTCCTTTAACGAAATGGGATTGCGGCTGACCAATATGGTGGCACACCTGGAGGAAGAGGTGCGCCTGCGCACCCAGGAGCTGCAATTGCGAAATGATGAATTGCAGCAGCTTTCCTTCCTGGACAGCCTTACGGGCATCGCCAACAGGCGGCAGTTTGACGGTACCTTAAAGGCCGCCTGGAACACGGCGCTGCGCTATAGCAGGCCTATTGCCATCTTCATGCTGGACATCGATTCGTTCAAGAATTACAACGATACGTATGGGCATCAGGCCGGGGACGATTGTCTGAAGGCCATCGGGAGGCTTTTAAGCCAGAAGGTGCGCCGTGCATCCGACCTGGCGGCCAGGTACGGCGGCGAGGAGTTTGTTGTGATCTTGCAGGAGCCGGAGCAGGACAAGCTTTTGGACTTCGCCCAGGAGATCAGAAAAAGCGTGCAGGGGCTGGGTATCGAACATAAGCAGTCGCCTTATGAAAAAGTGACGGTGAGCATCGGCGTCGCCTGCATGATCCCAACTTTGGAAGCCGAGCCTGCGGAGCTTGTGGAAGCGGCGGACCGCGCTCTTTATCAGGCAAAACAGATGGGCCGCAACCGCGTGGAAATGAGCGGGGATGTGTAGCATCGCGGGGGACGCAGCGTTTCCATTCCCCTCCTCTGGAGGGGAATTAAAAGGGCTCCTTTTTCAAAGGGAGCCTTTCTCGCATACTTTAACAAGGCTCTCTACCTACCTTCACAACCCTCCCCGCGATAGACAAAACATGCCAAATCAGGTATACTTCAAGAAAAAGCAAAAGATGGGAGAAGCGTAGCATGACACTGATGAATGAAAGGGTTGGCGACGCCAATCAGATCACCCGGGAATATCTGGATTCATTGCTTATTGAAATGCGGCATCTGGACGGGGTTCTGCCCTCCACCAAACTGTACCTTTACGGGGAACAATTCGACACCCCTGTGATGACCGCGGCCTTGTCCCACCTAAGCGATCACTATCCGGACGGACCGGCGGAAATGGCCAGGGGCGCGCTTGCCGCCAAGGCGGTGATGTGGACCGGTATGGGCGATGAGGCGGAGCTGAAATCCATCACGGCCACGGGCGCCAAGACCATCAAGATCATCAAGCCCCACGCGGATAACAAGGACGTCTTCAAAGAGATCGCGGACGCGGAAAAGTGCGGCGTACTGGCTGTTGGCATGGACATCGATCACGCCTTTGATGGCCGCGGACAGTATGATGTGGTCCGGGGCGAGCCCATGCGGCCCAAGTCGTTAGAGGAGATCAAAAGCTTTGTTAGGGCCACGGAGCTGCCCTTTATTGTCAAAGGCGTCCTCAGCGAGCGGGACGCGTACAAGTGCGCGGACGTGGGCGTGCGGGGCATCGTTGTCTCCCACCACCACGGGATCCTGGACTTTGCGGTGCCGCCGCTGATGATTTTGCCAAAGATCGTCAAAGCCATTGGCCGGAGCATGCCCATCTTTGTGGACTGCGGCATCCATAGCGGCATCGATACGTTCAAGGCGCTGGCGCTGGGCGCCGCCGCGGTTTGCGCGGGCCGGTCGCTGATGGGACCGCTGAAGGCGGAAGGGGCCAAGGGCGTGACAAAGAAGATTCAGGACATGACAGAAGAACTGGCTGGGGCCATGGCGAGAACCGGCTCCTCGAATATCGGGTACATCGACTCCTCAGTGATCTGGAAGAGGTGACGGGATGGGCTTCAAGGCGGTCTTCTTCGACCGGGATGGCACGCTGACCCACGGCCATCCTGTGGTCCGGGAACAGGTGAATGATCTCATCAGAAGCTGGGGCGGGAACCCCTTTCCCATCCCCTATGACCGGATGATAGAACTGTTTGAACAGGCCGCCGAGGGTAGGAATCCCTGGTACAGGAATGTGGAGGATGAGATCGAGTTTTGGCACAGGTATAACGCCCTGGCGCTTAAGGAGTACGGCGTGACCGATCACCTTCCCGAGCGCGCGGCACAAATGCACCGCATGACCTGGCTGAAGGACAGAGTCGTGTATCCCGAGGTAGTGGAGGTGCTGGAATATTTCAAGTCCCATGGATATAAGATGGGCGTCATCAGCGATACGTCGCCGTCCCTTCAACTGACGCTGGAGGCGGTGGGGCTTAGCAAATATTTCACCTCATTCACCGCCAGCTCACTTGTTGGAGCGAGCAAGCCCAGCCCTATCATTTTTAACGCCGCCTTAGATGCCCAGGGGGTGACCGCGGCACAGAGCCTGTATGTGGATG
>JAEWAH010000099.1 GCA_023391725.1 Bacillota bacterium
CGCATTCTTTTGTCATTCCAGCGGGGAAAGGGGCAGGATTGCCCGGCCAGTTTCGGTATCCCCTTGACCATGCATGGCATTTTGCTCCAACATTATAGCGGAAATTTGGAAAAGAGCAAGAAAATTGCGGAAGGGATTAAAAACAAAAAAGTGTCCTCCCGGTTCTGCCGGGAGGACAAATTTAAGTCATGTGTCTATCAGCAGCCTATCACCACATGGATATGACCTGCACGTTTTTGAAGTATTGAAGAACGATCTCCTCGCCCTTCATGCCGCCTTCCGCCAGGCCGTAGGCGCCCCACTGGGGCATGCCTACCCCGTGGCCGAATCCTTTGCCCGACATGGCGATCTTCCCGCCCTTTACGGAGACGCTGGTCAGCAGCGTGGAGCGCATCTTTGTGCTTCCCAAAGCGATGCGCAGCCTCACGGCGTCCACTTCCTGCCCGTCCACAGAGAGGGTCACGGCCCGGCCGCTTTCGCCCTTTTTCCCGATGGAGACGCTCTTGGCGGAGGAAATGGAAGCTCCGGCATCCTTGCAGGCTTTCAGGAACTCGGCTTGAGAGAAGCTGGCATCCCAGGTCTTGGCATCTGCAGGAGCCTTGTCGCTTTCCTGGCCGGCGACGCTGGTGGTATAAGGCGGCTCTTCCTTTTCATAGCCCAGGCCTTCCTTGGCCAGGGCGGTCTTGCCGCCGGAATGGGCGTGGAACCAGGCATAGGGGAATTCCCCGTTGGAGGAGAGCACCATGCCCTTGGTGGAGCTTACGGCCTGCTTGACCCTGTCGTTGACATCGGCGGCGTTGTAGGCCTGGGCCTCCTCTATATCGGTGGAGATGTCCGCGCCCTGGTATTTGCTCTGTTTTTCGGTGGTGAACTTGAGTACGAAAGTCCGGGCCAGGATGGCCTGGGCGCGCAATGCCTCCATTGGCCAGTCGTTTTTCATTTCACCAGCCAGAACGCCCTGCAGATACGTTTCGATGTCCATCTCCTTGACGGACTTGTCATCCACCACGTATACTTTCAACATCGGTACGCCGTTCCCATTTGTTTTTTTCAGTTTTTCGGGCAAGGGCGGCGAGGGAACCGCGCCGGCCTGGGCGCCAGTACCGGCCTTGGGGGCAGCTGAGGCCTGCCCCTTAGCATCCGGAGTGGAAGCGCAGGCGGTGAGCAGCATCAAAACCATGAGTAGCGGGACCAAAAGACGGCGGGCGCGCATCGGAAAACCTCCTTGATGATATCTGCGTAAAGCAGTTTCTCCGAAAGCGCGGTAAAATACGCTGTGCCGCATATGGAAATTCCAGGCGCGGAAGTCTAAAGCATAAATATAGGAAGTGATCGCGCCGGTGGATGGTCATGCATGCTTCCTTTCCGGAAACCCCTTTGCTTCATGTGTTGCATCTTTTTGTGATGGACCGATTGACAGAAAAGGAAATCAATGATATGATTATCTGGTTGTCCGCAAGCTATGTTTTTCTATGCCTTTTTGGGGAAAACAAGTGTTTGGAACCTTCGCAAAGGAGCGGTGAAGCATGCTGGAACAGCTTAAAAATCCCACGAATCGCGTAGTTGGCACCAAGCAGCTCCTGCGCGCGCTGGAGGGCGGAAAAGTCGCCCAGGTGTTCGTGGCGGAGGATGCGGACGAATTCATCTACCGCAGGGTGCGTACTGCCGCTGAGCAAAGCAGGGTACCCGTTACGGTGGTCAAGACCATGGCGCAGTTGGGGCAGGCCTGCCACATTGATGTAGGCACTGCCGCCGCCGGGCTCTTGCGCTAATTTATTGCCTATAGGCTTCCGAGGGTTGCGGAGGCATTATAGATATCTTTCCAGGAGGTGCTTCCATGCCCACGATCAACCAGTTGATCCGCAAGGGAAGGGAAAAGGTCGTCAACAAGTCGACTGCGCCCATTCTGCAGGGATGCCCGCAAAAGCGCGGCGTCTGCCTGAGCGTGAAAACTACAACGCCCAAAAAGCCGAACTCCGCTCTTCGTAAGATCGCAAGGATCCGCCTGACGAACCAAATCGAAGGCACTTGCTATATTCCGGGGATCGGCCACAACCTGCAGGAGCACAGCGTGGTGCTGATCCGCGGCGGCCGCGTTCGGGACCTGCCGGGCGTACGTTACCACATCATCCGCGGCGCGCTGGATACTGCCGGTGTTGCCAAGAGGATGCAGGGGCGTTCCCTGTACGGTGCAAAGCGACCCAAGAAGTAATGAACGGCACACACCGCCCATGTGCGGTATTTTCGGGTCAAGCCAACCAGCCTTCTTCGGAACGGGGGAGGCAAAGGAACTGGACCCCAAAAACCGCGCCCTGCTTAAGCAGGGCGGCACGATGCTGACGTGCCGTATTGGGAAAGTGCAATCATTTCCGAACAGTCAAATGCATGAGGAGGGAATATCATGCCCCGTCGTGGATTTATACCCAAGCGCGAAGTGCTGCCCGATCCCGTTTACGGGACGACCGTAGTCACCAAGCTCATTAACCAGATCATGTTGGAAGGCAAGCGCGGCACAGCTCAGACCATCTGCTATGACGCATTTACCGCCATCGCCGAAAAGACCGGCAAGGAAGCCAACGAAGTGTTCACCGCCGCGGTGGCCAACGTTGCTCCCCAGCTGGAAGTCAAGGCCCGCCGCGTAGGCGGCGCCACCTACCAGGTGCCTATCGAGATCCGCCCCGAGCGGCGCCAGACCTTGGCGCTGCGCTGGATCGTGGATTTTTCCCGCAGCCGCGGCGAAAAGACCATGGCCCAGAGGCTGGCAGCGGAACTGATGGACGCCGCCAACAATACCGGCAACGCCGTCAAGCGCAAAGAGGAAATGCACCGTATGGCCGAGGCGAACAAGGCGTTTGCCCACTACCGTTGGTAAGCTGATGTCCTATTCCCGTAAGGCCCTGGCAATTTTCATCCCTGAGGGAAGGAGAACGTACCACAATGCCTAGAAGTCACCCCTTGAACATGCTGCGCAATATCGGCATCATGGCGCATATCGACGCCGGCAAGACCACGACCACTGAGCGCATCCTGTTCTATACGGGTCGGGTGCATCGCTTGGGGGAGGTGCATGAAGGCGCCGCCACCATGGACTGGATGGCCCAGGAGCAGGAACGCGGCATTACCATTACGTCCGCCGCCACCACCTGCCAGTGGAAGGGGCATCGCATCAATATCATCGACACCCCCGGACACGTGGACTTCACGGTGGAAGTGGAGCGCTCCCTGCGCGTTTTGGATGGCGCGGTGGCGGTCTTCTGCGCAAAAGGCGGCGTTGAGCCCCAGAGCGAGACCGTATGGCGCCAAGCCAACAAATACAACGTTCCCCGCATCGCCTATGTCAATAAGATGGACATCATGGGCGCTGATTTTTTCCGCGTGGTCCGCATGATGAACGACCGGCTCTCCGCCAACGCGGTGCCTATCCAACTGCCTATTGGCAGCGAGGCTACTTTCCGTGGCATCATCGATCTGGTGACCATGAAGGCGGAAGTCTATTACGATGACGAGGGCAAGGACGTCCGTGAGGAAGAAATTCCTGCGGAGCTTTTGGAGCAAGCCGAAGCCTGCCGTGCCGTACTCATCGAGGCCGTTGCGGAAACCGACGAAGCCCTGATGGAAAAATTCTTTGCTGGGGAGGAGCTCTCCCGCGAAGAGATCATGGATGCCATTCGCAAAACGACTATCGCCTGCCGGATGACCCCGGTTTTGTGCGGTACTTCCTACCGCAACAAGGGCGTACAGCCCCTGCTGGACGCTGTTGTCAGCTATCTGCCCAGCCCCCTGGATATCCCCTCGATCAGCGGCATCATACCTGGGGAACCCGACAGCACGCTGGAGCGGCATTCCTCCGACGAGGAACCTTTCTCTGCGCTGGCATTCAAGATCGCGGTGGACCCCTTTGTAGGCAAGCTGGCTTTCTTCAGGGTATATTCCGGCGTACTGCAGAGCGGCAGCTATGTGATGAACAGCACCAAGCAAAAGCGCGAGCGCATGGGCCGCATTCTTAGAATGCACGCCAACCACCGGGAAGACGTTGATGCCGTCTATGCCGGAGAGATCGCTGCGGCGGTAGGCCTTAAAGACACCACCACCGGCGACACGCTGTGCGATGAAAAGAATCAAATCATTCTTGAGTCCATGGAATTCCCCGATCCGGTAATCCGTGTGGCCATCGAGCCCAAGACGAAAGCCGGCCAGGACAAGATGACCATGGCGCTTATCCGCCTGGCGGAAGAGGATCCGACTTTCAAGACCTATACCGACCAGGAGACCGGGCAGACCATCATCGCCGGGATGGGCGAGCTCCATCTGGAGATCATCGTGGACCGGCTGATGCGCGAATTCAAGGTGGAAGCCACTGTGGGCAAACCGCAGGTGGCCTACCGTGAAACCATCCGCAAAAACTCCCGCGCCGAAGGCCGCTATGTGCGCCAGACCGGCGGACACGGCCAGTACGGCCATTGCTGGATCGAACTGTATCCTCAGGAGCCCGGGAAGGGGTATGAGTTCGAAAACAAGATCGTTGGCGGCGTGATTCCCAAGGAATTCATCGCCCCAATCGACGCAGGCATCCGGGAAGCATCCTCTTCCGGCCCCTTGGGCGGCTATGAAGTGGTAGACTTTAAGGCAGTAGTGGTGGATGGCTCCTACCATGATGTAGACTCCTCCGAAATGGCCTTCAAGATCGCCGGCTCCATGGCTTTCAAGGAAGCGGTGCGCAAGGCGGATCCCTGCTTGATGGAACCCGTGATGAAGGTGGAGGTCATCGTCCCCGAACAGTACATGGGCGACGTGATCGGCGATATCTCCAGCCGCCGTGGACGCATCGAGGGAATGGAAGCCCGCATGGGCGACCAGACCATCCACTCATTCGTGCCGCTCAGCGAAATGTTCGGCTATGCTACCGACCTGCGCTCCCGCACCCAGGGCCGAGGCATGTTCTCGATGGAATTCGACCATTACGAGGAAGTGCCCAAATCCGTTGCGGAAAAGGTCGTAGGAAAGCGCGAATAGGCTCAGTAGACTTTGAGGAACGGGTGTAGCCCGTATTCCTTCAATGAACTTTCCTGGGATTTCAATGGATTGTATTAAGGAGGCAAATGAAATGGCCAAGCAAAAGTTTGAACGCAACAAGCCGCATGTGAACATCGGCACGATCGGGCACGTAGACCACGGCAAGACGACGTTGACGGCAGCCATCACGATGGTGCTGGCCAAGCACGGCGGCGCGG
>JAEWAH010000192.1 GCA_023391725.1 Bacillota bacterium
CGTTTGATATCCGACGGCATGGTGCTCCAGCGCGGCGCGCAAATAAAGCTGTGGGGAACAGCGGATGAACCCGTGACCGTTTCCTTCCTGGGCCGCGCCTGCCGCGTGCTCCCCAAGGCGGACGGCTCCTGGGAAGCCATCCTGGACAGCCTTCCCCCCGGCGGGCCCTATACCTTAAGCATCAACGACAGGATCATCCATGACGTGTACGTAGGCGACGTGTGGCTGTGCTCCGGCCAATCGAACATGCAGATCCCCATGCGCCGCGTCAAATACATGTATCCGGAAGAACTTCAAAGCCCGAACCCGAACATCCGCCAATTCACCGTCTCCCAGCGGACCGACTTTCACGGCCCGCAAAGCGATCTGGAAAGCGGCAGCTGGGCCGGGGCTTCCCCCGAGACCATCCCCGATTTTTCGGCTGTGGGCTACTTTTTCGCCAAGCGCCTGTATGAACAATACCATGTTCCCGTGGGACTGATCCTTTGCGCTATCGGCGGCACGCCCATCCACGCCTGGATGAGCCGGGGCGCGCTGCAAAACTTTGCCGATCTGCTTGCACAGGCGGACGCATGCGCGGACGATGAATTTGTGAGAAAGACCCAGGCGGAAGACAACGCGCAAGCCGAGCATTTCTTCCGCGTGATCGACGAAAGTGACCCCGGGCTCAAGCAGAAATGGTATGATCCCGACTATGACGACAGCCTTTGGGAGGAGCGCCCGCTATTGATGCCATTTCATGGCACAGGCTCCGTGTGGCTGCGCAAAACGCTGGAAGTCCCCCCGGCTCTTTGGGGAAGGCCGGCCATGCTCTTTCTGGGAACGCTCATCGATTGGGATACGGTCTATGTGAATGGTGAAATCGTGGGCGGCACCGCCTACCGCTACCCGCCCAGGGAATACTTTATCCCTTCCCTGCCCCAAGGCCGCTGTGTCATCACCATTCGGGCCATTACGCGTGATGGCGGCGGCTTCACCCCGGGCAAGCAATACCTGCTGGCCACCGATGCCGGGTCGCTCGACATAAGTGGTTCCTGGCTGTTCCATTCGGGCGGACAGGGCGTCCCGTATGTTCCGGAGACTACCTTCCACTACAAGCCCACGGGGCTTTATAACGGCATGCTCCACCCGCTTACGCCCTACAAAATCAAGGGTACGATATGGTATCAGGGCGAGTCGGACACTGCAAACCCCGCCCGTTACGCGGAAAAGTTCAAATCGCTTGTGGAAGCATGGCGCGCCGCCTGGGGGTATGAGTTCCCCTTCCTGTTCGTGGAGCTTCCTCACTGGGAGGGCGGGCCAGACTGGGATGCTCTTCGGTGCGAGCAGCGGCTGTGCCTGAATGTGCCTAAGACCGGGATGGCCGCTGCCTTCGACCTGGGCGAGCACAACGACCTGCACCCCCAGGGCAAGCAGATGGTTGGTGCAAGGCTTGCCAGGCTGGCCATACGTTTGGCCTATGGCGAAACGCTGCCACCCTCGCCCTTTGAAATCATCGCTCCGTAAGCACGGCAAGCCATATGGCCGGGAAGCATCTGGAGTAAGCATGATACCCAGGAACTAAAATCCGCCCGGCTTCAAAACGTCAAAAAGCCCCGGCTTTCCAAGAAGGAAGCCGGGGCTTTACGGTTTGCAAAAAACTTCTCAGGAGCACAACAAGGAATCGATCTCAAAGAAGTGTTCTGTAAGCCAGACGATTTCATCCTTGAATCGCGCTACCTTTTCTCGATTTCCTCCAAAGAATTCAGGCTGTATCCACCAGGGCACTTCTATACACCATGAGAGCCGCAAAGCGTCTGCTATATCAGGCATAGTCAGCCCTGAATGCTGCGAGTACCCTTCAAGGAAAGCAGATATTTTTTCGATGTCCAACCTATCATCTTTCAATGCAAAAGATAGAATCGCTCTTCCTATATCATGCCAAATATAGCTGTAATGGTTGCGGTCAAAATCAACGATGGCAGATACACCATCCGCATCGAACAGGATATTATCGGCTGCAAAATCTTCATGGGCGATCCCCTGGGGCAGTTTATCAAAAAACGCTGTTGTAAGCTGCTTCAAAATAGGTTCCTGCGCAAGCACGGCTTCCCGGTACTCCATGGGGACACTTGATGGGCATTCCTGCGCGCGGGCATGAAAGTTCCTCCATAATGAATCGATCACTTGCCCATTATCAATGGGGTACCCTTCCACCAAAAGCGCCGGTATATGCAAAAAAGCATTGTGCATCAAAGCGCAGGCACTGCCAAGGCTGCGCATTTGCGTGATTGTAATCGTGTTGGGGCTTTCTATCTTCCCCGAATGAAAATCCATGACCATATAGGCTGTTTCGTGGTTCATCTGGCGAATGACACGGCCTTGGTACTTAAGGATAGCCGGACAGGGAACACCGCTTTGTTCAAGAATGATCTGCCGCTGAAGCGCCGACTCAATGAGCGTCAATTTCTCCTGGCTGCACCGCTTATTGCTGAACTGTTTGACCAGCAATTCGCCTGTATCGGTAGAGACCTTCCACTTCTCATTCATCCACCCGCCGAGTACCGGAGTGATCTGGTTGCAAGTGATCCCAAAACTATCTTTCAGATCAGCGATAATGCTGTCCTGCATGAATAACCTCCTGAAAATAAAGCAAATACTTGCGGAATGCTTTTTATACCTTGTTTACCGCCTCGTCCATCTGCTCCATATTCAAGGCGGTCGTTTTTGCCCCCGCCGCGATCTTGTCGAGGATGGAGAAAACAGTGCTTTCCATGAGGCTGTCCTTTGAATAGTCAGCCGGGGCCACAAAATCCACCCGTCCCTGCAAAAGCATGCGGTTGACCATGTTGCTGCGCTCGCCCTGGTACACGGCGATAGAATGCCCGCCATTGGTTTTCGTCAGCTTCATGCAAGGCACGTCCGTAAGCCCGTCCCCGATATAAATCATATTGGCAAAAGGGATACGCCGCTTGCTTTCGGGCGTATATTCGTTGAGCGCCTCGTTTTGGGTAACGTCCAGCACGCCCTTGTTGATGCGGAAGAGGAATTGCGTTTTGCTTGTATAGTTTACCGTCATCGCCGGCCAGACCGGCTCTCCAGACTCATCATAACAAAATTCTGCGGCGTAGATCTCCTTGAAATACTTGGCGATCTTCGTGCCCTCGATGATCTCCTTCAGCCCCGAGGAGATGATGTAGTGCTCCACGGCAAGGCCTTGCTTTGAAGCATATTGATCGATCCTATGGAACCAGGTCGCGACGCCTTCAAACAGCACAACACTTTTCCCAAGCTTTCTGAACTCGTCGCGATTGAGCAGTTTTTTCCCCTTGGCTTCCCGGAGCATCACGTACATGTACGCAAGGATCTGGTCCATCTTGTTATCCGCTATCATTTGTCTGCACTTATCCCAGAAAACATCGTTCTCCATTTTCAGCTCGGGGATAAAGGCATATTCCTGCATGTCCCGTGGTGACAGCGTCTTATCAAAATCATACATGATCGCGGCGACAGGAAGATCGTTCATCACAAATCCCCTCCCTATTCCAGACGAAAAAGTGAAATTTGACGTTCTTTATACAATATCACAAACAAATGGGGTTTTCAATCGGTCCCGCACGCTGTGCACAGAAAACCGATCCCTTAGGTCTATACAGCCGCCCATATAATATATTGGTTCATTTCTTCCGCACGAAACGGCAGACCGTGAATATATTATACAAGGCCCACTTATGCATTGGGGTGCTTGTATATGCTTATGAATGAGGATGGGATTATTCGCCTGAAAAACAGCGGGGAAATACCAAGGCTCGGCATCGATATCGGTTCCACAACGGTCAAGCTTGCCGTACTGGATGAAAAGAATGAGCTGGTTTTTTCTCGCTACGAACGCCATATGTCCAGCGTGTTTGACAAGCTTGCCGAGCTTGTCAAAGAGCTTTCGCGCGCATATCCTAAGCTTATCGTAAGGGCTTGTGTTACAGGTTCAGGCGGTCTATCCTTATCAAAACTCATCGGCCTTCCTTTTGAGCAGGAAGTGGTAGCCTGCGCCGCGGCGGTGAAGGCCATTATTCCCCAAACCGACGTCGCCATCGAGCTGGGCGGCGAGGACGCGAAGATCACCTACTACGGCGCCTCTCTGGAGCAGCGCATGAACGGGACATGCGCGGGCGGCACAGGCGCCTTTATCGATCAGATGGCGATCCTTTTAAATACCGATGCGCAAGGGCTCAACGAGGCTGCCAAAGAACATACGATCATATATCCCATTGCCGCACGGTGCGGCGTATTTGCCAAGACCGATATCCAGCCGCTGATCAACGAAGGCGCGCAGCTTTGCGATCTTGCGGCGTCAATCTTCCAGGCGGTGGTCAATCAAACCATCAGCGGCCTTGCCGCGGGCCACGCCATCCACGGCAACGTCGCTTTCCTGGGCGGCCCCCTTTCCTTTCTACCGGAGCTTCGCAAGCGCTTTGTACAAACGCTTGGGCTCAAAGAAGAAGAGGCCATCTGTCCCCCCAGCGCCGAATATTTCGCCGCCATGGGCGCGGCCATGACGGCCGGGCTGCATGAGGCCCTTGCCGTTTCCGAGATCCTTCACAGGATCACATCCGTGACACCCTCCATGCTGCCCTCACAAAAGCGCCTGGAGCCTTTGTTTGCAGGGGAAGAGGACTATGCGTCCTTCCGCCTGCGCCACAGCGCCCACGCCGCGAAAAGAGGCGACCTCGCCTTCGCCCGGGGGCCGGTGTATCTTGGGATCGACGCCGGGGCCACCACCACCAAGGCGGCCCTTATAGACAGCGGCAAGCGGCTTTTGTATACCTTCTACCAAAGCAATGAAGGCAATCCTGCCAAGGCGGTACAGATGATGCTTAGGGAGCTTTATGAGCGCCTTCCTGAGGACGCTTTTATCGCAAGCAGCACCGTTACAGGCTACGGAGAAGGGTATATCAAGGCCGCCTTTCAGGTGGATCACGGCGAAATAGAAACCATCGCACACTACAAGGCCGCCCAGGAATTTCTGCCAGGCGTGGACTTCATTCTGGACATCGGCGGCCAGGATATGAAGTGCATGCGGGTAAAGGATGGCGCCATCGACAGCATCATGCTCAACGAAGCCTGCTCGTCAGGATGCGGCTCGTTTATCGAGACGTATGCAAAATCGGTAGACATGAGCATTGAGGGCTTCGCTAGGGAGGCGCTCTTTGCCGCGTCCCCCGTTGACCTTGGTACACGCTGTACCGTGTTCATGAACTCCAAAATCAAGCAGGCCCAAAAGGAAGGCGCGTCCATCGGCGATATCAGCGCGGGTCTTTGCTATTCGGTGATCAAAAACGCGCTGTACAAGGTCATAAAGCTTCGCAATCCCAATGCCGCCGGGGAAAAGATCATCGTCCAGGGCGGTACTTTTTTAAGCGACGCTGTGCTTCGCAGCATCGAGCGCATCCTTAGCCGCCAGGTGGTAAGGCCTGATATCGCGGGGAACATGGGCGCCTTTGGCGCGGCTCTCATCTCCCGGGAAAGGTCCGCGCCGGGGTCAAAATCAAACCTGCTTTCCAGGAAGATGCTGGACTCCTTTTCCGTAAGCAGCTCCCACGCAAGGTGCAAAGGCTGCGAAAACAACTGTCTGCTCACCATCAACAGCTTTGCGAATGGGCAGAAGTTCATCACCGGGAACAGGTGCGAAAAGGGTCTGGGAGAGGCAAAGTGCAACCAAACCGTTCCGAATCTTTTTGCCCGCAAATACGAACGGCTCTTTTCCTACCGCCCCCTGCCCGCAGCCGATGCTCCCCGGGGCATCATCGGCATCCCCCGGGTGCTCAATATGTACGAAAACTACCCATTCTGGTTCACATTCTTTACGGAGCTGGGCTTTTCCGTGCTGCTCTCGCCGCCCTCCTCCAAAACTTTGTACGCGCAGGGCATGGATACGATCCCGTCGGATACCGCCTGCTATCCCGCCAAGCTTATCCACGGGCACATCGGCTGGCTATGCGATCACGGCGCGAAGGTGGTCTTCTATCCTTGCCTTAACCGGGAGAGGATCGAGGATGATACCGCCAGCAATCACTTCAACTGCCCCGTGGTCGCGGGCTATCCCGAGGTGATCGCTGGAAACATGAATTCGGTCTTTGAGCAAAAGGGGGTCGCCTTCCTGCATCCTTTCCTGCCCTATGACGATGACAGAAGGCTGACATGCAGGCTTACCCAGGAGCTGTCAGCCTTTGCAATAAAGCAAAAAGAAATCACACGCGCCGTGAAGGAAGCACGCAGGGAGGATGAGCGCTTCAAAAAAGACGTATATGAAATGGGCAAAGCGGCCCTTGAGGCCATAAAAAAAGGCGGGCTGACAGGCATTGTGCTTGCGGGGAGGCCCTATCACCTGGACCCAGGGATCAGCCACGGCATCGATACGCTGATCACCTCCTTTGGCATGGCCGTACTCACTGAGGACAGCGTGGCGGATGCGGCGGCCCTTAAAAGGCCGCTGAGAGTGCTGGATCAGTGGATGTACCACAGCCGTTTGTATAAGGCGGCGGAATTCGTGGGCGGGCGCGATGATTTGGAGCTTGTGCAATTGACCTCTTTCGGCTGCGGCCTGGACGCTATCACCGCCGATCAGGTGCAGGAGCTCCTTCGCGCCAAAGGCAAGCTGTATACCCTGATAAAGATCGATGAGGGAGTAAACCTCGGCGCGGCCAGGATCAGAATACGTTCGCTGATAGCCGCCATTCAGGAGCGCAGGCGCGGCAATGTGCGCTCCTCCGGCGAACCGTACAAGTTCAAGCGCAAATTCTTTACCAGGAAAATGAGGGAGGACTACACCATCCTCATGCCGCAAATGTCCCCGGTCCATTTGGAGCTGTTAGAAGCTGCCATCCAGTGCTTCGGATATAAGGTAAAGCTTCTTCCCAAAACGGACAGCCGGGCGGTGGAAGAAGGGCTCAAATACGTCAACAACGATGCCTGCTACCCGGCCATCATCACTTTGGGGCAGGTGATCTCCTATCTCAAATCCGGGGCATGCGACCTTGACCACACGGCCATCTTTATGCCGCAAACTGGGGGCGTCTGCCGGGCCAGCAACTATATCGCGCTCTTGCGAAAAGCGCTTATCGATCTTGGCATGGGACAAATACCAGTGATCTCCTTCAGCGCCGCTGGGCTCGAGTCCAATCCGGGCTTTAGGATCACGCCGGGCATGGCAAAAAAGATGGCTATGGCAACGCTGCTTGGAGATCTCTTGATGCGCGTTAACTACGCCACCCGGCCTTACGAGAAAGACAAAGGAGCGGCGGATGCTCTGGCTGACCGCTGGACGCAGCGCATCATCCGGGAGATGCCGCACCTTGGCATATATGAATACTGCAAGCTCGTTTGGGAGATGGTCGCGAATTTTGACCGGCTGGAAGTCACGGAGGAAATCAAACCCAAGGTGGGTGTGGTGGGAGAAATCCTTGTAAAATACCACCCGGGCGCAAATAATGACATCGTGAGCATCATCGAGTCGGAAGGCGGGGAAGCGGTCGTCCTGGATCTGATGGACTTCATCCTCTACGGCATGTACAACAAGCGGTTCAATTTCAAGTTCCTTTCCGGCACGATGGGCGCGATGCTTCTTTGCAATATCGGAATCGGCCTTGTGGAGGCGCTGCGGGAGCCGGTGAGGAAAGCACTGAAAAGCAGCCGCCGTTTCCTTCCGCCGCCCCGCATTGAAGAACTTGCGCAAAAGGCTGGAAAGCTTGTCTCCCTGGGCAATCAAAGCGGCGAGGGCTGGCTGCTCACGGGCGAAATGGTGGAGCTGATCGATAGCGGCGTTCCCAACATCGCCTGCCTGCAGCCTTTTGCGTGCCTCCCCAACCATGTGGTGGGCAAGGGCATGATGGGCCCGCTTCGCAAGTATGATCCGCTGGCCAATATCGTGGCTATCGATTATGACCCCGGCGCCAGCGATGTGAACCAGCTGAACCGCATCAAGCTGATGATGGCCACGGCCAGGAAGAACCTGTATGGACAACAAACGCCGCCTGTTTGACAAAATCTTATATGCAGGGCTCGATGTGTGCAGGCAAGGCAACCGGGCAGCCTGCCACTTGTTTCCATTTCTATTTTGGGCTACAATAAGGATCAGATCACTTAAACGCATGCAAATGCAGGGGAGGGTTCATCTATGGCGAAATACGCGCTTCTGATCGTGGATGTGCAAAACGGTGTATATAGCGAGAAGGCTTATCCCGCAGATAAGCTCCTTACCAACATCGGGCATCTTGCGGATGCCTGCCGTGAAAAAGGCGTGGAGGTCATATACGTCGTACATAACGATGAGGAACTTGTAAAGGACAGCGAAGACTGGCAGGTCGTTTCCGATATCGCCCCCAAAGCAGGGGAAAATATTTTCGACAAAAACCATAACAGCGCCTTTTTACATACAGGGCTGAAGGAGTACCTCACGGGCAAGGGGGTCACCACCGTTATCCTCACCGGCATGGTCACCCAGTACTGCATCAACGCCTCCTGCCTGGCGGCCTTTGAGCATGGGTTTGAGGTCATCGTACCCGAGGACGCCAACGGTGCATATGGCGCAGAACATATCCCGGCGGAGGATATCCACAGGCTGTTTAACAGGAACATCTGGGGCGGGGGCATCGCCAAGGTGATAGATACGGAGGAAGCGGCAAAGATGATTGGGGCAATAGGGTGATGGCCGGTCCATTATAGAATTATTTCAAGCATGCATATGATAATGATCTGTGAGGAACCTGCATGGGACGCTATTATTATGCTGATACCATCCATGATTTTCTTCAGAAGGATCGCTATGCAATCTTTGGCGAACTGACGGCAAATGATCAGTTTGCTGCTGAGGATTTGCAAAAAAACACTTGGATGGCAGAAATCACAATTCTAAAACGCGAGCTAGCACAATTCCCCGACGGCGATATCCTGTTCGAGTATACCATTCCGCGCATCGGCGACAGGATCGACAATATCGTCTTGCATCAGGGGATTGTATTCCTCTTAGAATTTAAGATCGGCGATTCTGCCTATACGAAGGCCTCCATAGATCAGGTGTTGGATTATGCTTTGGATCTGCGCTGCTTTCATAAAGAAAGCCACAATAAGTTCATTGTTCCAATTCTCATATCAACGCATGCACCTGATGTAGCTTCACAAATTCAACTTGTCGATTACCAGATGCTGGCCCCGCTCTTGTGCAATGAAAAAAACCTGGGCGATACCATCTCCGCAATTACCGCAAGCTATGGCCGAACTTCATTTCTGGCTCAAGAATGGATTAATTCACTTTACATGCCAACGCCCACCATCATCGAGGCTGCGCAAGCGCTTTACCGTGGCCATGGCGTAGAGGATATCACCAGAAATGATGCCAGCGCGGTCAATCTAAGCCAAACAACAGATACGATCAATCGGATTATCGATTACAGCAAGGCTAACAACCGCAAATCAATTTGCTTTGTCACAGGTGTCCCCGGCGCAGGCAAAACCCTCGCCGGGCTTAATCTATCTGTGGAACGGCAACGGGTCGATAAAAACGAGCACGCTGTATTCCTTTCCGGCAATTTTCCGTTGGTTGCTGTATTGCAAGAAGCGCTTGCCCGGGATAAATGCCAACGCAGTCCTATTTCAAAATCTGCGGCCCTCCGAGAAGTCAAGGACTTTATTCAAATCATTCATCATTTTCGTGATGACGCCATATCAAACGACGCAGCGCCTTATGAAAAGGTCGCCATATTTGACGAAGCACAGCGCGCTTGGACGGAAGATCAGCTAGCACGCTTCATGAAAGAAAAGAAAGGCATATGTGACTTTCGGCAGTCAGAGCCCGAGTTTTTGATCAGCATTATGGATCGCCATGTAAGCTGGGCAGCAGTCATTTGCCTGATTGGCGGTGGACAGGAGATCAATACGGGAGAAGCGGGTCTATCCGAATGGTTCTCCGCCCTAAAAAAAGGCTATCCGCATTGGGATGTATATGTGTCAGATAAACTTACTGATGCAGAATACATCAATGGGACCCAAGTGACAGACTTGCTAGATAACCTCCATATTGAGCGAGACTTACATCTATCCGTATCCCTCCGTTCCTTCCGCAGCGAAAAAGTATCGGCGTTTGTAAAGGCCTTGCTGGATATAAACAGGGATGATGCTCGCGCGCTATATTCCGAGTTCAGAGATGTATACCCCATTGTAATGACACGTGACCTTAAGACAGCCAAGGCCTGGATTCACCGCCAAGCCAAAGGCTCGCAGCGCTATGGGCTCACCGCTAGTTCTGGTGCCGGACGCCTTAGAACACACGGGGTCTGGGTACAAAGCAAGATTGATCCCCCAACTTGGTTCCTAAATGGAAGTGACGATGTTCGTTCCTCCTATTTCCTTGAGGAAACAGCAACAGAATTTGATATACAAGGTCTCGAACTGGACTGGAGTATTGTTTGCTGGGATGCGAACCTGCGTTTCAACGGACAGGCCTTTGAATACTATAATTTCCGCGGCAGCCGATGGGAACATGTAAATCATCCCATGAAGGCCCTATACCTTAAGAATGCTTATCGAGTGCTGCTCACCCGTGCTCGCCAGGGGCTTGTCGTCTTTATTCCCAACGGCGATGAAACAGACCCGACCCGTGATCCCGTTTTCTATGATGGCACGTATGAATATTTGAAATCAATCGGAATTTCTGAAGTCAATAAGGAGGATGTACCCCCCTTGTCTGCCATTCCAAGGAATCAATCCACTATATCAGGCAATGCAGGAAGACAAGATGATCTTCCTGATATGTTTAGCTTTCTTTCAAAAGAAGAAGGTAGCCTATAATACTCGTTTTCGGTAAGTGCCACATCTGAAGAATGCACACAGCGTAGGGCGGGGGCAATCCCCCGCCCTACCCATGCTGTGCTATCAGTCCCACGCATCTCAAACATGGATATCAATTCAATTATTTCCCCACTTGGTATGATGCATCTGTCACCTGCCCCTCACCAATCCCCCCTCCTTCCCATAAGCTGTAGGGAATGTGGGCGAAAGGGGATCGTGATATATGGTTTCCATCTTATCCATCGATGGCGGGGGCATCCGGGGCATCATCCCTGCGGCATTTTTGGCGGCGTTTGAAAAGCGGGCAGGAAAGCCGATCTGTGAGCTTTTTGATATCATTGCCGGCACATCCACAGGCGGGATTCTTGCAGCCGCGCTTACAGTTCCAGACAGCCGGGGCAAGCCGAAATACACGGTGGATCAGATCCGGTCCGCATATTTTGAGCATGGCGGATCGATCTTTAGCCATAGCCTGCTGCGTACGGTGACAACCCTTGGGGGCCTTATCCGGCCCATCTATTCCCCGCGCGTGCTGGAAAAGATGCTTGATCAATACCTGGGCGATGCGCGGCTACATACGACGCTTACGGAGATCCTTGTCACAGCTTACGATATGACAAGTGATACACCGTGGTTTTTCAAGACCTCCTTTGCAAAAGAACACCGGGATGACCCCGAGAATGATCCCCTGCTATCCCAGGTCGTCCGCGCGACGGCTGCCGCCCCGACCTATTTCCCGCCGCTTGCGATGGAAGGCCATTGCCTGGTGGACGGCGGCGTGTTTGCCACCAATCCGGCGGTATGCGCATACGCCCAGGCGCGCGTCATGTATCCCGAAGAAAAGGAGTTTCTTGTCGTATCCCTTGGCACGGGCCTCCAGATCCAGGCCCGGTCCTGCGCCGACGTCAAGAACTGGGGCATTATCAATTGGGCTGTGCCCATCAGCGGCGTCATGCTCAACTCATCCAACGCAACGGTCAACTACCAGATGAAGGCTCTTACCGGCACAAACTATATACACTTTCAGGTACCATTGGCCGCAGACGCTACGGGCATGGACGACGCCAGCGATGCAAACATGCACATGCTGGATGACCTTGCGCAAAAGGCCGTCATTGAGGAGTCCGAGAGGATCGATCAGGTTTGCCGCATGCTGAAGAAAACAAGCTCAAGGGCTATGACGTTTAAGTCATCCGGCGCCGTCAAACCATCGTAATAATTCGGTCTAGGGAGCTGATGGCTTCTTTCATAGCCTTCACATAATCCGCGACGTACGGCGCGGCGGCATTGCCATACTGTCCGATGAGCTTTACGATGGCCGATCCTACGATCACGCCATCCGCCTTTTGGGCCATTTCTCCCGCCTGTTCAGGCTTCGAAATGCCAAAGCCGATGGCAACAGGAACAGTCGTGGAGGCGCGCACAAGATCCACCATGGCTCCCACATCCGATGTGATGGCATTCCGTACCCCCGTGACGCCAAGAGACGATACGCAATAGAGGAACCCTTCCGCTTCCTTGGCGATCATGGCGATCCTTTTATTTGAGGTCGGCGCGATGAGGGAAATAAAATCGATACTATGATTTTTGCACGCTGGGGCAAAATCGGCTTTTTCCTCAAAGGGCACGTCCGGCAGGATCAGCGCGTCGATCCCCGCCTGCGCGGCGCTATCCAAAAAGCGCTCCGTTCCGTAGGAGAAAACGACATTGGCGTAAGTCATGAACGCCATGGGGATGCTCACGCTCTTGCGCACCCTAGCCACCATATCGAATATCTGATCGGTGGTTACCCCGCCGGACAGCGCGCGCAGGTTTGCCGCCTGAATGATGGGGCCTTCCGCCGTGGGATCAGAAAAAGGGATGCCAAGCTCAATAAGGTCCGCGCCAGCCCCAGCGATTGCGCGAATGAGTTCTTCGGTCGTTTCCAAATCGGGATCACCGCAGGTCAAAAAGGCGATGAACGCCTTGCCTTGCGAAAAGGCATTTGATATGCTGCTCATTCGGAAATCTCCTCCCCTCTATAGCGGGCAATGGCGGCGCAATCCTTGTCCCCCCGCCCGGAGATGTTGATGACGATGATCTTGTCCTTCCCCATCCCGGGCGCCAGTTTCATGGCGTGGGCCACAGCGTGGGCGCTCTCGATGGCGGGGATGATCCCCTCCGCCCGGGAAAGAAACTCGAAGGCATCCACTGCCTCGTCATCCGTGATCGCAACATATTCCGCCCGGCCGATGTCGTGAAGATATGCGTGTTCCGGCCCCACGCCCGGATAGTCCAATCCCGCGGAGATGGAGTAGACCGGGGCGTCTGTCCGTATTCATCCTGGCAGAAGTAGGACTTCATGCCGTGAAAGATGCCCGGCCTGCCGGTGGAGATCGTCGCGGCGGTCTCGAAGGTGTCAATGCCCTTCCCCGCCGCCTCGCAGCCGATCAGGCGCACGGACGCATCCTCAATGAAATGGTAAAACGCGCCAATGGCGTTGGAGCCGCCGCCCACGCAGGCGATCACAGCATCGGGCAGGCGCCCCTCGGCCGCGAGTATCTGCGCCTTGATTTCTTTGGAGATAACAGCCTGAAAGTCCCGTACCATGGTGGGGAACGGGTGCGGACCCATCACTGAGCCTAATACATAGTGCGTATCGTCTATGCGGCCGGTCCATTCCCGCATGGTTTCGGAAACGGCGTCCTTAAGCGTCGCTGTTCCTGTTGTCACAGGGTGGACCTTCGCGCCCAGCAGCCGCATCTTGTACACGTTCAGCGCCTGCCGCCGCGTGTCCTCCTCGCCCATAAAAATCTCGCAGTCAAGCCCCATCAGCGCCGCCGCGGTAGCGGTGGCAACGCCGTGCTGCCCGGCCCCGGTCTCGGCAATGACGCGCGTCTTGCCCATTTTCTTGGCCAGCAGTGTCCGCCCCAGCACATTGTTGATCTTGTGCGCGCCCGTATGGTTTAAATCCTCACGCTTGAGATAGATCTTCGCGCCACCCAGCTTCTCGGTAAGATTTTTTGCAAAGTAGAGCCGCGATGGCCTGCCAGCATAATCGTCCAAAAGCGATTGCAGCTCCGCATTGAAATCAGGATCGTTCTTATAATGCTCGTACGCCTCTTCCAGCTCAATGACGGCGTTCATCAGCGTTTCGGGGATATACTGGCCTCCGTGGCCTCCAAATCTACCTTTTGACATACGCTCCCTCACATTCTGAAAATATCGTTCCCTGTCAGCGCCCCCTTGCCGCTTTCACTGCGGCAAGGATTAGCCCCTCGTCCTTCACGCCGCCGGATTCCACGCCGGAGCTTATATCCACCGCGTAGGGGTGAAGGCAATCAATCGCCTCCGGAATGATCTTTGCCGTGAGTCCCCCGGCCAAGATGAACGGACGGGAAAAGCTCCCGATCATTGACCAATCGAAGCGCTCGCCCGTGCCGCTGCCGTTATCCAGCAGCACCATGTCCGCCTGGTTGGCCTCGGCGATGTCAAGATCGGCCGGTGTGCGGATCTGGCATGCCTTCCAAATTTCCGCCTTGGG
>JAEWAH010000204.1 GCA_023391725.1 Bacillota bacterium
GAGTTCATCCATACCTGCATTTTGTCGACTGCCCAGGGGGCCAGCGGCAGGGCGGTGAAGGAAAGCTCGTCGATGAGCATGGTATAGGTTAGGGGCATGATCATCGCTTCCGCCTGATCGGGGGAAAGCTGCGCCGCAGCCATGACCATGCAGGAGAGCATCATGGCGTCGGTATTGCCTGTTTCCCAGAGTTTCATAGCCAGGTCGTGGTCGATGCCGATTTCTGCGGCCAGTTTGCGCATCGGGCCCATCAGGACGCCGAACTGGTTTTCGCCAGCGCCGTTTTTGATATTGGTTTTGCGACGTGATTCGCTGCCAAGGCTTATAAGAGTTTCCATGACTTCCTGAATGGTTTTTGACATAGGCGCCTCCTTTGGTGATTGCTGTGTAAGGGATGCTAGACTTAGCCGATTCGGAGAGAGTGCCCGGTTAAAGGCTTCTCCTTAATAAACGGTGATTTAGTGGGAGGCTCCATAGGGGCATCGCGCCCTACGGCGGAGCGACGAGTCAAAGCGCCTTATGGTCAACCACCCCGGCGCTGCAGCGCCTCCGCTTGCTCAATCGTCGCGCTGCTGCGCTGCGCTTGCATCGCGTGTTTCGCAAGTTTCCTTCGCTTCGCTTCATCCGCCACTGGCGGCGCGCAGCTTCGGAACCCCTCCACGGGAGGGGAATTAAGGAAGGCTTCGCCTTACGGGTACCCCATCCCTCTCTGGGCCAGCCCCGCAGGCCTTGGTCGCTTTAGGGGGGGATATGAGGAGTGCTAACCAATCCTCAGTCAGCCTGCGGGCTGACAGCTCCTTTCAAAAGGAGCCTTTGGGGAGTTAACCTGTGCGGCAGCCACACCTCTTCCAGCGCTGGCGCGCCACCTTCCGCAGGGTGAGCGAAGCGAACCTGGAGCTTACGGAGGCGAAGCCGGAGGAAGCGAAACACCGGGCTAGCGAAGCGACGGTCGGTGCGTAGGCCCTTAAGGGGAAGGCTTTATTACTCCTTCCGTCACGGCCCCGCCGTGCCACCTCCCTCAAGAGGGAGGCTTTTGGCATGCAGGCCACTTGGTTGGTAGTTTATCTGTTGCCTTATCAGCGTTTCTTTAGGCATCTTCCTCCGGCCAAAGGGTATGCAGTTCTTCAGCCAGCAGTTTTTCTGCCTGCCCGTCCGTCCAGGTATCTATGAGGGACAGCAAAGCGGGGGCATCCTTTTCCCGGAATAACAAAGTGCAGGTGACAGCGGTGGAAAATTCGGCTTTTTCTATCAGCACGGGCTGGCCTTTCAGGTGATGCTGCACCCTGTCCCACAGGGGATAGGCGACTTCGATCCACCAGCGCTGGCTTTTTTCCATCACCGCTACCTGTGCGGCATCCAAGGCCAATGCACATGCGTGGCTGTAAGCCCGTACAAGCCCACCGGCTCCTAATAATATACCCCCAAAATACCGGGTCGCAACAACGCACACGTTGGTAACGCCCCGGGCCTGCATGACGGACAATATGGGCATGCCCGCTGTCCCGCCCGGCTCTCCATCGTCGCTGTAACGCATGATCCCGGCGTTTTCCCCGATGATGTAGGCGTAGCAGTTGTGGGTGGCGTCCTTATATTCCTGACGGATGCGTTGTAAGAATGCCAAAGCCGCCTCCTCCGAATCGGAGGGGGCGGCATGGCCGATAAAGCGGCTTTTGTTGACGGTGAACTCGTCCTGGGCCGCCTGCTTTACGGTTTTGTAACCGTTCATCCCTTGAGCACCAGGCGGCAGTAGTTCTTTTTGCCCTTGCGCAGAAGAAGGCCGTCGGTGGAGATTGCCTCCGCCGGGATGCGGTATTCGATGTCGGTGACCTTTTCCTCGCCTACAAGCACCGCGCCGGTCTGCACCATCTTGCGGGCTTCGCCACGGCTGGCGCACAGGCCGCACAAGGCCAGCAGGCTGGTGAGGCGGTTGTCCTCTTGAAGCTGGGCCTGTGTCACTTCAAAGGAAGGAACATGCTCACTGTCCGCGCCGCCGCCAAACAGTGCCTGGGCGGCATCCTGGGCCTTTTGGGCCTCTTCCTCGCCGTGGATGAGCTTTGTGATCTCATAGGCCAGCACGCGCTTGGCCTCGTTGATGGCGGAATCCTGCAAAGCGCCAAGCCTTCGCACTTCTTCCATGGGCAGGAACGTTAGCAGCGCCAGGCACTTTTCCACGTCCTGGTCGTCCACATTGCGCCAGTACTGGTAAAAGTCAAAGGGGGAGGTGCGCTCGCCGGAAAGCCACAATGCGCCGGCTTCCGTTTTGCCCATCTTCTTGCCTTCGTGGGTCGTTAAGAGCTTGAAGGTCAATGCGAAAGCATCCTCCTGCTCCTTGCGGCGGATGAGGTCGGCCCCGGCCAGAATGTTGCTCCACTGGTCGTCACCGCCCATTTGCAGGCGGCAGCCGTGGTCTTTGAACAGGCGCAGGAAGTCGTAGCTTTGCATGAGCATATAGTTGAATTCCAGGAACGTAAGGCCCTTTTCCAGGCGTTGCTTGTAGCATTCCGCGGTGAGCATGCGGTTGACGGAGAACAGCGCGCCGATATCACGCAGGAAATCCACGTAGTTGAGGTGCAAAAGCCAATCAGCGTTATTGAGCAGTAGCGCCTTGCCATCGGAGAAGTCGATCAAACGGGCCAGCTGCTTTTTGATGGACTGGGCGTTTTGTGCGATATCCTCCTTGGAAAGCATCTTGCGCATGTCGGTTTTGCCGCTGGGGTCGCCCACCATAGTGGTGCCACCGCCGCAAAGCGCGATGGGGCGGTGCCCGGCTCTTTGCAGGTGGGCCATGGCCATGATGGGGATAAAGTGGCCAACGTGCAGGCTGTCGGCGGTGGGGTCAAAGCCCACGTAGTAGGTGACCTGCTCCCGCTCAAAAAGTTTGTACAGATCTTCCTCAAAGGTGATCTGGGCGATGAAACCCCGTTCTTTTAAGGTATCCAGAATGTGCATGTGCGCACCCTCCTTGCATTAGATGGCTTCGGCGATGACTTCCTTCAGGATCGCCATGCCTTCATGAATCTTTTCGATGCTGCTGTTGGAAAAGTTCAGGCGAATGGTATTGTCATGGCCGCCCTCGGCATAAAAGTGCGTGCCGGGCACGTAGGCGACCTTGCGCGCCACTGCCTTTTGCAAAAGCGAGGTGGTATTGATGCCCTCCGGCAGCTCCGCCCACACGAACAGGCCGCCTTCGGGCCTAGTATATCGGGTACCCGCCGGGAAGGCGGAAAGCTCTTCAAGCATGGCATTTAGCTGCAGCGCATAGTTTTTACAGATAGTGGCCACATGGCTGTCCAGCAGGCCTTCCCGCAAAAAAGCATCCACAACAGCCTGGTTCAGCGTGGCTGTATGCACATCGGAAGATTGCTTGCCGATGACGCACTTGCGCAGAATATTGGGGTGAGCGACGATGTAGCCCACGCGCAGGCCCGGGGAGATCAGTTTGGAGAAGCTGCCCAGGAAAACCACCAGTCCGGCCTTGTCGTAGGATTTGATGGAGGGCAGGGGCTTGCCGGAATAGCGCAGATCCCGGTAGGGATCATCCTCCGCCACCACGAAGCCGTACTTTTCGGCCAGGGCGGCGATTTGAGGCCGCCTGTCAGCCGCCAGCGTTTTCCCGGTGGGGTTTTGAAAGGTGGGGATGACGTAGAGCATTTTGGGGTGATGCTTTTGCGCGGCCTCTTCCAGCTTATCCAAACGGATGCCGTTCTCGTCGCTTTCCACGGGCACGATACGGCCCTCATACAGGCGCATGCACTGCATGTTTCCAAGGAACGTGGGATTTTCCACCAGGATGACGTCGCCGGGGTTGATGAGCGCCTTGCACAAAAGATCCATGGCCTGGCTGGAGCCGGAGACGGGCAGGATATCTTCCGGCTTGGCTTCAAAGCCGAATTGGCGGGTGAGGTAGGGCGCCAGCACTTCCTTGAGCGGAGCATACCCTTCCGTGGTGCCGTATTGCAGGATGTTCTTGCCGTTCTCTTTCAGCACCTTTTGGCTGAGGCGTGAGATGGTTTCATCCGGAAGGGCGCTGGAGGCCGGGTTGCCGCCCCCGAAGGAGATCATGCCCGGGGTGCCCATCAGTTTTAATATTTCCCGGATGGCGCTGCCGGTGATGCCGTCGAACCGTTTGGCAAAGGTCAATTCCGCTGCGTTCATAATTTCCTCCTTTAAATGGTCGCGGGGAAAGAAAAACGCCCTCCCCGATTTGGGGAAGGCGGCATATGCCACGGTACCACTTCCATTTGGCACGCCCTTGCGGGAGATGCCCTTTGCGGGAAAGATGCGCGTTCACATATTTCCCAAACGCTGTATCCGGCGTACCGGCAGCGGCCTACGCGGCAAAAATGCTTTCGGCGCTGTGCTCGGGGAGGTATTCCCTTGAGAATCGCCGCTTCTTTGCACCAGCCAGAAGCTCTCTTGAGGCGAATAAAGCAAGGTACTTGGTCCCCTCATCGCTTGTTGTTCCTCATTATATGCAGGAGAAAGCGGGATGTCAAGCGGCAATTTGCGCAAGGCTTAAGCATGATTTTGAAGCGCATGGAAGCCAACAATTCCAGTTGCGGTTTCGGGGAAAATCCTGTATACTAGGATTTGACCTTGCAGGAGGGCGGCTTTTTTCAGGGCATTTCCAATGAAAAGCCGGCCCGCGTTTATAGATGCCCTGCTGGTTTGCGTCAAATCGCGGCGATTGCTGCGCAAGGAGGCAAGGACCATGGAATGCAAGATAAAGAATGACATCGGGACCATCTACATCACCGAAGACGTGATGCTCAAGGTGGTAGGGTATGCTGCGCTGGAATGCTACGGCATCGTTGCCATGTCCAGCAAGCGGGCCAAGGATGGCCTGGTGGAATGGCTGGGACGGGAAAATCTGACCAAGGGCGTCCAGCTGCGCATGGTGGACGACATGCTGGATGTGGACCTTTTTATTATCGTGGAATACGGCATTTCCGTGGCGGAAGTCTGCAAAACCATCGTGGAAACGGTGAAATACAAGCTGGAAAGCATGACGGGCGTCACCGTGCGCCGCGTCAACATTTCCGTGGAAGGCATCCGCATATAATAAGGCTACCCGATGGGAGGATATACCCTTGATTTCGATAAAGAACATTGACGGCCTGCTTTTGCGTGACATGGTCACAGCCGGGGCAGCCTTGCTGGAGAAAAATCGGGAAGCCGTCGACGCTTTGAATGTATTTCCCGTGCCGGATGGAGACACAGGCACCAATATGTCCCTTACGATGATGTCGGCCATCCGGGAACTGAACGGCAAAGAATATTTAAACGTGGGCGAGGCCGCGGAGGCGCTGGCCAAGGGCGCGCTCAAAGGGGCCCGGGGCAACTCCGGCGTGATCACATCCCAGCTGTACCGCGGCTTTGCCAAGGCGCTGGAAGGCGTTGACAGGATTACGCCCGTGATCTTTGCGCAGGCGCTGAAAAGCGGCGCGGAAACGGCCTACAAAGCGGTGATGAAGCCCAAGGAAGGCACCATCCTCACCGTGGCGCGGGTCATCGCCGAGGATGCCATGCGCCAGGTGCAGCTGAATCCCGATGATTTTGACGGCCTCATGAATGTGATTTTGACCAGCGGGGACGCCATTTTGCGGCGTACGCCGGATATGCTGCCGGTACTTAAGCAGGCCGGCGTGGTAGACGCCGGCGGACGTGGGCTGCTTTTGCTGTATGCGGGATATGCCGCAGCCCTTCGCGGGGAACAGATCGAGACTGCGGAAATCGACTTTCATGCCGGCGGGAATGCGACTTTTGAAGATGACCATGACGCGCTGGAAGAAATCAAGTTCGCCTATTGTACGGAGTTTTTGATCCAGAATCTTTTTACAACTGTCCAGGAAAGCGATATCGATACCTTCCGCCGCAGGCTCAACCGCATCGGCGATTGCGTGCTGGTGGTGGGGGACATGAGCCTGGTGAAGGTGCATGTGCACACCAACGATCCCGGCAAAGCCCTGCAATATGGCCTTGGCCTGGGCGAGCTGGTGAACCTGAAAATTGAAAACATGGTGGAGCAGCGCCGGGAGCGGCAGAAGAAAAACGGAGAAGATAAAGCCAACACCCCGCCCAAGGATTACGGCATGGTGGCCGTATCGTTAGGGGAAGGCTTTTCGCAGATATTTACTGATCTGACCGTGGACACCATTGTGGACGGCGGCCAGACCATGAACCCCAGCATCGAGGATCTTTTGGCGGCCATCAACAAGGTTAACGCCAAGTGCGTGTTTGTATTCCCCAATAACGGCAACGTTATTTTGGCCGCACAGCAAGCGGCCCAATTGGCGGAGAAGGAAGTCCATGTGATCCCCACGAAAAACGTGGCCATGGGCATTGCCGCCGCCGTAGCCTTTCAGCCGGAGGTGTCCGGCGAGGAGAACGCAAGGCGCATGGATGAGGCAGCCCAGCGGGTTAAGACCGGGACCATCACCTTTGCCGTGCGCGACAGCGAATACGAGTCCATGCACATCAAGGAAGGCGACATCATCGGCCTTTGCAACGGCAAGATCCAGTTCTCCGGCAGGAGCATTCATGATGTGGCCATGGAACTGATGCAGGAACTGGTTACGGATGATGACGGGCTGATCACCATCTATTACGGCAAGGATACGACCGAGGAAGACGCTTCCAAGATGGCCGAGGAGATCACCGGGCTGTATGACCACTGCGATGTGGAAATGCATATGGGCGGCCAGCCGCTGTATTATTATTTGATCTCGGTGGAATGACCATGGAGCTTACTGATCTGAAAGGCGTCGGCAAGACGCGTTTGGAATCTTTGCGCGCAGCGGGAATACTCTCGCTGCGCGATCTTTTGTTTTTTTTGCCCAGCGGCTACAAGGATACGACGGTTTTGACGGAGATAAGCGACCTTGTGCCGGGGGAGACCGCGGCGGTAATGGGGTATTTTAAAAACAAGCCCCGGCTCAGCCGATTTAAGGGCCTGACCTCCGTGACCGCATCGCTGTGGGATGAAACGGGACATATCGAATGCGTGTGGTACAACCAACCATGGATGGCCCAAAACCTGGCCGCTAAGGAGCAGGTGCTTTTGTATGGCCGGGTGGAGGAGCGCCGTGGAAAGCGGCAAATGATGAACGCCTCCCTGGAGGGCGCACCGGGGATCATGCCCGTTTACAAGCCCATTACCGGTGTGCCGGGGAAGGTGATGCGCGGGCTTGTCCAAATTGCCCTATCCCAGGTGGACGACACATGCCCGGAGACGCTGCCCAATGGCCTTCGGCTGCGCTACCAACTGTGCGAAAAGAATTACGCCATTCGGCAGGCCCATTTCCCGGACAGCCGGGAGGCGCTGCAATCTGCCCGCCGCCGGTTGTCTTTTGAGCAAATGCTGTTTTACCAGGCGGCGCTTGGGCTTCTGCGGGAGCGTAAGGAGCGGGGCGTGAGCTTTTCTGTGGCTGCGTCCCAAATAGAAGATTTTTGGCGAAGCCTGCCCTTTGAGGCGACTTCCGCCCAGCGGAGGGTGTTGCAAGAGATCACGGCGGACCTTGCTGCCCCTGCGCCCATGGCAAGGCTTGTGCAGGGGGATGTGGGGTCAGGCAAGACAGCGCTGGCCTTTGGCGCGCTGTATTTGAGCGTTCTGCATGGTTATCAGGGAGCGCTGATGGCTCCCACGGAAATATTGGCCCGGCAGCACTTGAAAAGTGCCCGGGAGATTTTAGAGCCCTTGGGCATCAAATGCGGTTTGCTGCTGGGAGGCATGAAGGCGGCGGAGCGCAGGGAAGCGCTTGCAGCCATTCAAAACGGGGTCTGGCAGGTGGTGATCGGCACCCACGCGCTGATTTCGGAAGGTGTTGAGTATTACCGCCTGGGCCTTGTGATTACCGATGAGCAGCACCGTTTCGGCGTGCGCCAGCGCACCGCGCTTTCCCAAAAAGGAACGGTGCAGGACGGGGAGCTTGCGCCCAACGTACTGGTGCTTTCAGCAACGCCCATTCCACGGACGCTGGCGTTGATTTTATACGGTGATTTGGATCTTTCTCTGGTGGACGAGCTGCCTCCCGGCAGGACACCGGTTACCACGCGTATCGTGCCGGAGGAAAAGCGGGAAGGCATGTACGGCTTTTTGCGGAGCGAGGCGGCGGCCGGGCGGCAGGCCTACATCGTGTGCCCTTTGGTGGAGGAAAGCGAGGCCCTGGCCGACGTAAAGGCAGCCCAGACGCAGTATGCCGAGCTGGTCAAAGGGCCGCTGAAAGGGCTGCGCGTTGGCCTTACTTACGGCAAGCAGCCACCGCTGGAGAAGGAGCAGACGCTGGAAGCTTTCGCATCCGGGGAATTGCAGGTGCTGGTAGCCACCACCGTCATTGAGGTGGGGGTGAACGTGCCCAACGCCACCATCATGGTCATCGAGGA
>JAEWAH010000206.1 GCA_023391725.1 Bacillota bacterium
TCAGTTTGATGATGGTGGTGGTCACCTGCAATCTGCCGGCGATGATAGGGGACAATGCGTTCACCGCGTAGATGGCCACCAGGTAAAAGCCCGCGATGGTCATGCAGGAGCCGCCGGTGATATCCCAGTTCAAAAGCACGCAGGTATAGCGGGCGGACACCCAGGCCAGCACAGAAGTGAGGGTGGGCTGATAGATCACCGCCATGAACCAGCCCACATAATAGCCGTAACGCTTGCCCACGGCCACCTCGGCGTAATCCACCACGCCGTTGACTTTTTCGTGCCTTGTGGCCATGGTAGCGAACACATAGGAGCAGATGATCATGATGAGTCCCACAATGCTCCAGGCCGCGATACCCAGGGGCATGTTGCCCCCCGTGGCCTTCAAGACGACTTCCGCCTTGAAAAACACGCCGCTTCCGATGACGATGCCGACCACCATGGAAATTGCCGTAAAAAGTCCATACTTTTTCCGAAGGCCGTTCTCCATACGTTTCCTTCCTCAACTCTTCCGGCACCCGCCGGAGCATTTTCAGTTTTCATTCACCCATTGGCTATAACTACTATAAATCATTTTCAGGCGATTGTAAACTCATCGGCCTGGTTTTTTGACGAAATACATCGAAGTATGTTAGATCAGCGTCAGCAAAACAGGATCTGCCCAACCCATCGGGCGACCCCTTTTTTCAGATATCCATGGCGCAGGAGCGTATATACCCGCGCAGCTTTGCCCTTTTGGGGCAGAGCAGTGTAGCGCCGGATGATCTGCGCTGCGTTCTTGGGCAGGGACCCTTCATAACATTGCTGGAACGCGTCGGCCTGGCGGTAGGTATCTTTTAGCCGCCGCCTGATATCTTCGCCCTGGGATGCCACCCTTTTCGCGTCGCGCACCGCATCAAACCCCGTGGCCCCCAACTGGTTTTTCCCGTGCTGGCGGTAATCTATGGTGGCTTCTGGAACTAGCAAGATATGCCCGAAAGCCTGGGCGCAAATGGCCGCCCACCAGTCGTGCATCAGCATGTCCCCCGCAGGGGCATTTTTCATAAGGTCTACCAGGGCGCGGTTCAGCATCGTCGTGCAGCCTGTGACGCTGTTTTGCGTCAGCAGCCGAGAGAGCCTGGGCGTGCCGTCCAGTTTTTGAAATTGCAAAAAGGATGGAGAGATGGGCTTCAGTTCCCGGTCCACTACCCTCAAATCGGTGTGGGCAAGAAGCGGGCAGGAGGCGCCATATTCCCGCTCCCCTTCCCGCATGCGGGCAAACGTGAGGGCTATCTTGTCAGGATGCCATACATCGTCCTGGTCGCAGAACATCACATAATCGGCCTGGCTTGCGCAGAGCAGACTCATAAAATTTCCCCTGGGCCCCTTCTCGTGAAGCAGTCCGGAAAGCAGGCGGATTCTGTCCGGATGCGCGTTTGCGTATTCGTTGAGGATCGTTTCCGTGCCGTCGGTGGAGCCGTCGTCCTGGACAAGTATGCAAAAATCCTGCTCCGTCTGGTGCAGGAGGGAATCCAGCTGCGAAGACAAGAACGCTTCCCCGTTGTAAGTGGCCAGCAAAATTTCGATCATTGAAATACCTGCCTGGATAGGATGGGAGCCGCTTCCTTCAGGTCGTAGGGGCGATCAATGATCGCCCGACCTCTTTCGGGGTTTCTTGGCCGTGACTGGCGCGGCCTTTTGCCCGGACTTCTCCTCCGGCTCTTTCTCGGTTTCTACTATCGGCTCGGTCAGCGGAGCGCGGGCATGCGCCGTCAGCTGTTCATATAGCGCAATATACTCCCCAGCGGAATGGGCCCAGCCGTAATCCCCGGCCATGCCCCGTTTCATCAGCGCGCGCCAGAGCTCTTTGTCCTCCCTGTAGTAGGCAACGGCCCGGCGGATGGTATGCAGCATATCGTGGGCGTTATAGTTGAAGAAGGTGAACCCGTTGCCTTCCCCGGTATATTTGTTCAAAGAGAGCACCGTATCCCGCAGCCCGCCCGTCTCCCGGACGATTGGCACCGTGCCGTAGCGCAGGCTGATCATCTGGCTCAGGCCGCAGGGCTCAAACTGGGAGGGCATCAAGAACATGTCCGCCCCGGCATAGATGCGGTGGGCCAGTTCGTGATCCATTTGGAAGCGGGCCGCCACCCGGCCCGGGTATTCCTGTTCGGCCCAGGAGAACAGGTCCATATACCTTGAATCGCCCATGCCCAGCACCGCCAATTGCAGGTCTTCCTCCATGATCTCGGCGATCACCCGGTCGATAAGATCAAGGCCCTTTTGGCTGCTTAGGCGGCCCACCATGCCGATGATAGGTACATCCGGGTCGGCTTTCAGCCCCAGTTGCTCCTGCAGCGCCTGCTTGTCCGCCGCCTTGCCGGTCAGATCTTCGGCGGTATAGGGGGCGGAAATGCGCGGATCGGAAGCCGGGTCGTATTCCTCGATATCGATGCCGTTGAGTACGCCGGAAAGCGACTCCCGCCGGGCGCGCAAAAGCCCATCCAGCCGCTCGCCGTAAAAGGCAGTCTGGATTTCTTCTGCGTAGCTATGGCTCACGGTGGTGATCCTGTCGGCATAGACAAGCGCGGCCTTCATAAAGTTGGCGCTGCCGTAGCATTCCAGCTTGTCCGCCGTCCAAAGGCTGTCACCCAGGCCCAGCACGTCCTGCACTTCTTTCATACCGAAAACACCCTGATATTGCAGGTTGTGGATGGTGAACATGGTGCGGATGCCATGGAAAAAGGGCAGATGGTCGTACTGGATGCGAAGCAGCGCCGGAATCATACCAGCCTGCCAGTCGTGGGCGTGGATCACATCCGGCTCAAATCCCAAGAGGGGCAGCGCGTTCAGCACCGCGCGGCAGAAGAATCCATAGCGCTCGTACTCGTCCCCGCCCAGACCATAGATATAGGGCCGGCCAAAGTAATATTTGTTGTCCACGAAGTAGAAGGTAACGCCGCTATATTCCAGCCGTTCAATGCCGCAGTACTGCCGACGCCAGCCCAATTGCACCTCAAAATCCAACGCATGGGTCATTTTCGCGGAGAATTCTGCCGGGATCGCCGCATATAACGGCAAAATTACCCGCACGTCATGCCCGGCCTTTGATAATACCGGCGCCAGTGCGCCCACCACATCGGCGAGCCCGCCGGTCTTAACGAATGGCACGCACTCGCTGGCGGCAAACAGGATTTTCATAAAGGACC
Source organism: Bacillota bacterium (assembly GCA_023391725.1). Lineage (GTDB taxonomy): Bacteria > Bacillota > Clostridia > Christensenellales > Aristaeellaceae > JAEWAH01. The sequence continues at coordinate 3,189 of JAEWAH010000206.1, forward strand.
TCCTCTCCACGGGCTCTGCCCCTGGACCCTAGGGATAAAACCCCTTGAG
>JAEWAH010000212.1 GCA_023391725.1 Bacillota bacterium
GGCCAAGGGGCTGGAGGTCATCCGCCTTATTGGCCGTTTCCTGTACCTTGCCGTATTGCTGTTTTCCTTTTTGCATCTTGTTAAGATATCGGTGGATCCCCGAAGGGAATATCTTTTGATGTTGCTGTTTTTCCTGGGCACGGCGGCGCTGCATATGGCGCTGGAAACGCAGGTTCGCTATCATTACAGCGTGATCCCTGTTTTCATTCTGCTGGCCGCGCCGGCCCTTTTGAACCCCTGGCCGTTTCCTTTGGCGAGGGAAAGAAACCGCGAAGCTTCCATATAATGATGGATCGGACTTCCAGATAAAAAAATCGCCCTCTAGGCTATCAGCCAGGGGCTCTACGCTTTCAGCTTATATATCAAGCATAAAAAATAACCCGTCCTCTCTTGACAGTGTGCAAGGAAGGGCGTATACTTTATCGTCGTATTACTACTAATATATAATTTCTCTATAATACACTATATCACAATCCTATGTCTTTGTCAAGCCCTATTTTCAAAAAAAGGATGTGAATTTTTCGTATGCATGATCTGCGCGTTCTTCAGCCCGATGCGCTCTTAAAACGGGAGGCAGCGGCGGACATTCTCCGCGTCAACCGGACCACGGCCCCGGCCGGGCTCATCCTCTCCCAAAGCCAGGTCATAGCGCTGGTCAGTGCCAGAGACCGTGCGCTTAATGGCACGGGCCGGGTAGAACTTGGAGGCGGGGTCGTGGAAAAGCTAATCCTGGCCTTTTACGACTCGCCTTTTTTCCAGCCGGATCAAGCGGTGGAAACATTTGAGGGGCTGCTGGAGATATTTTACTACCTAAAAAATGAAACGTTTGACTCCATCGGCGACAGTGACCTCATCGCCTTTTTGCGGGAGCACTTTGACGGGGAATGCAAAGGCTCCCTGGAGCTGTTACAGGGTGTTTCCCTGGACCGGCTGGTAAGGCGCATCCATGGCGCCGTCCAACAGGACGAGGCAGCCCCTTGGGAGGAGGAAGAGGATGAATGACCTGACCGCAGCCTTTGCGCATCCACTTTTTAAGGATGCGCAGGAGGACCGGGAAAAGCGCATGCGGGAATTTTATGCACTGCTGGCCGGGCAGATCACCCGCTACACCCGTGGCGAAAGCTGTTCCGTTCCTGTGGAAACGGCGCAGCACCTGACCGACTCCCTTTTGTATACCATTGCGCTCAACAGCCGGGAAGTACCTCTTTCCCCCGATATGCCGCTGGGGGCCGCTTTCCGTGAGGGCCGGGCGAAGCTTGATCAGTCGGTCAAAAAGGCGCGGCGGCTTTACTACCTGGTGCAAAAGACGGCGCTTCCCGTGGATCTCCCCTGCTATCGGGAAGCCATCGAAGGCATCTCTGGCTTTTTTTCCGCCTATGACCCAGAGTTTTGCGCCCACGAGACGCCTGGGGATTTTGATTATCCCCTGAGCCTTTCCTGCGAAGAGTCGGGGATCACCTGGATGTTGCATTATCTGAATACCATGTATTGGGAAAACGTGTTCTGCCTGCGCTTTTCTCCAAACGAAATAGAAGAGGCACTTAGGGCCCAGGGGCTTTGGGGGATGGCTGTCCCCGTGAATCTGTTTGAGACGGTGTGCACCGCCGCGCTTTTTAAGAGTCTGCTGCCGGATGACCCTATGGGCTCCCTGGCCGTATCCCGGGAGGAGGTCAGCCGTTTGCTCGCCTTGCTCACTCCCCTGTCCCCAGCGGACATCGTGATTATGGTCCAGGAAGCCTGCGGGGTGCTCATCCGGAGGAAAATGATCGAAAGTGCCCCCCTAAAAGCGATGCTCTATGTTCAGGCGGATGCGCTGGCGCTGCGCCTTAAGCCTGCAGTGAAACAGGCAGACCTGTCCGTCCTTTTCCCGGCCCTTGAAGCGCCGCCACCTGCGCTGTTCCCGCTGGAAGGGGAACCCCTGGACGCCGAAGTCTTCCGGGCGCTGGCCGCAGAGCTGAGCGCCTGCCGCTTTCTTGCCGACAAGCTGCTCATCCTGACTAGGGAAGTGCACAGCCTCAGCGATCTGATAGGGCTGATGGAAGCCGGCTGCTTTCCCGTTTCGCAGCTTAATCGGGTGTTCTCCCTATTGCGCAAGGAAGAGCTGGCCGCGCTTATGCGTATGGGGCCCAGCTGCTTCAGGCTTCAGGGTCAATGGGTCTTTCCCGCCGAGGGGGAGCTTCAAGCGGACGCGTCCACATGGGAAAAAGGCCTGTATGGCTACGTGGCCGCGCTTGCGCCCGGGCCCCGGCGGGAGATCACCCAATTGGCCCAGGCGCTTTTTATGCCTTAGGCCGGTTTCTTTGCGCGCAGGCTATTTCCGCGCTTCCCACCAGGTTTCGGTGTGGATGGGGGCAAAGCCAATGTTGTAATAGAACTGCTGGGAAGAGCCTACCAGCGCATGCCTGGCGCCAAGTTTCCCGCAGCGGGTGACAGCCTCAAGTACCGCAGCTTTCCCCAATCCCATCTTGCGATAGTCCGGATCGGTTGCCACAGGCTCCACCAGGGCATGTGTATCCCCAGGCATATACCAGGTGCCGCAGTGGGAGACGTAATTGCCACCCGGGGCCATGACGCAAAGCACCAGTTCCGGGTTCACGCCGGGTCCGGAAAGCATGCGCCTGCGCATGGCGATCTGCTCATCTGTTTGAGGCTCATCACCGGGATGGTCAAACCCGCGCCATAGGCACCTGTTATACTGATGCCAATCCCAGTCATCCGCCATGGAAACGATCTTGTATCCTTCCGGCAGGGTGTAATGAAGGTCTTCGCCAATATCGATCTCCGCCAGAAGCTCCCGGTTCTGGGTTGGGCGATACCCCTGCGCGGCCGCGATGCGCTGAAATTCCCGGTCATTATCATTGATAAGCGCGCGGAATTTGCCGTCCTTTACAAGGTTCTCTTTGGCGCGGTGAAGCATTTCGGCCTTGAGGTGCGTATACTCGGGGTCCAGGCAGAAGTAAGCTTCTCCTGTTTGCCCTTCATAGGTAGCCATGGCAACGATCCTGCCCTCATCTTCCCACAGGCAGATCCTGTGAAGCTGCGTATCATCCAGCCAGCCATGACCGATCATCCATTCCCAGCGACCCCAGGGGAAGTTGGGCGAGGCCAAAGTATCTTGATTGATGCGGACGAGGAACTCCCGGACCTGCAGGTATTCCTGAGTGTAGAGCTTTTCTCCTGAGTAATTGCGGAATGTTACGGGCATATAGAATCCTCACTTTCTTGCTACAAATATGCTTGTGCTCTCCCACTTTCTGGGGATGGATACGCTTACAAACCCGGCACTGCGCAAAAGCCGGGTCTCCGTTTCCGCGGTCAAAGGCGTATCGTAATGGTACATGCCATCTGAATCCCCCGCTTCCGCGCGCAGCCGCTGGCCTTCGGCCATGTAAAACGCCTGAAGCTCCATGGTGTTGACCGTGTAATCACCCAGGATGAATGCGCCGTTTGGCTTTAGGGCGCGGTGCACTTTTTGGTATAGAGCAATCTTTTGCGCTTCCTCGAAATGGTGCAGGGAATAGGTAGATAGGGCATAGTCGAACGCGGCCTCGCCCAGGTCCTCCTCAAAATAGGAACCGCAGATAAGGCGCAGGTTTGCATTGGGTAGTTTGCGCTGAAGTAGCGACAGCATTTCCCGCGAAAGATCGATGCCCGTCACCGCCGTATGGGGGTGCGCCTTAAGCAACCATTCCAGTTCCAGCCCGGTGCCGCAGCCCAGGTCCAGTAGGCTGAAGGGATCCGCCGCATTGTCAAACTGCTTTGTGATCTCCTGGTAAAACTCCTCCATCTTCATGTCGTCCAGCATGTGGCTGTCGTACGTATCGGCCCGCTTGTCAAAAAAAGCGTCCATTTTTTCGAGTTGAGACATGATACTTTCATCCTTTGCTTATTGATTTGCAAACAAAAAAATCCTTTCCCCTGCCGGAAAAGGATCAATACAGCAAAACAGCGATAGGAGCGCCGCACGCCCTACTGCCGGTGATGATACCGATCCAATTCCAACAAAGCCACAGCCCAAACATACTTGAGCCTGCGGCTGCTCCTGTTGAAAAGTGGATCAGTAAACCATCATGACACCTCTTTTTGTAAGATGGAGACAGTATAACTGGTTATCCAGGAAAAGTCAAATTACTCTTTTGATTGCTCA
>JAEWAH010000310.1 GCA_023391725.1 Bacillota bacterium
CCTTCGGGCACTTCACCCTTGTAATTGGTGGGCACTTCCACGCCCTGGGCGTACATGGATGTTCCCTCCGGGCGGAAGCGCTTGGGCAGCCACATGCCGATGGGCTCCTGCAGCGCTTCCTTCACGCTGCACAGGATGCCCCAGATATCACAGCCCACTTCCTCGCAGTAGGCAAAGTAATCCTCCGCCTTTTTCCCCCGCTTCAAAATCACCTTGCGATTAGGGCGGTCCACCACCTGAACAAACACGGTATTCAGCTTGCTTTCCGTTTCCATGGTTTCCTCTCCTCTCGTCACATACCGGTAGTAACTGCGCACGGAGGAAGGCAGAAAAAGGCGGATAGGCGGCGGACTTTTTTGATACTGCCGGGGCGTTAACCCAAACTCCCTTGAAAAAGCCCTGGTAAAGCCCTCGTGGCTGTCAAACACAAAGTCGAATGCCACGTCCAATACGCGCACATCCTCGTCCCGAAGCCTCAAAGCCGCGCGGGTGAGGCGCAGCTGCCGCAGGTATTCAAAGGGGTTCCGGCCGGTAAACTCCTTGAATAGCCGCGCGCTGTGGAAGGGCGAGTAGCCTGCCTGCCTGGAAAGCTGTAAGAGGGTCACGGGCTCCAGAAGGTGCTGCTGCATATAGTCCTGCATCCGCTGCACCGCATTGACTTGCTCCCACTGATCCATGCGCTTTCCACCTCCTGGGCCATTGTACCTGAGCGGAGGAGATTTTTCTTGACATTCCTTGCGGATTACGCCGAATGGGTCTTGCAAAAGCACCCGTCTTCGTGATCATCCACCACACCCACAGCCTGCAGGAACGAATAGATGATGGTAGTGCCCACAAAGCCGAAGCCCCGCTTTTTCAGATCTTTGCTGATGCGGTCGGAAAGCTCCGTGCTGCAAGGTGCCTGGGTAAAATGTGCATAATGGTTCACGACGGGCCTAAAATCAACGAAAGCCCAAAGATAGCGGTCGAAGCTGCCAAACTCCTGCTGGATCTTCAAGAAGCTCTGGGCGTTTTTGATGGAGGAAAGGATCTTCAGCCGATTGCGGACGATGCCGGGATCCTCCAAAAGGGCGATGATCTGCTCATCCCCAAAGGCAGCCACCTTTTCCGGGTCGAAATTTGCGAAGGCCTTGCGGTAGTTCTCCCGCTTGCGAAGGATCGTGATCCAGCTAAGGCCCGCCTGGGCGCCTTCAAGAATCAGAAACTCAAAAAGCGTCCTGTCGTCGTGGACGGGCTTCCCCCACTCCTCATCATGGTAGCGCACATACAGTTCATCTGTCCCAGCCCAACCGCAGCGGTTCATGGCAGGCATCTTTCCATCCTCCTATCATTATCTGGTTCTCAGGTTACAGAAGGCTTTGGCCCAGTTCGCGGATGGTTTCGGGCATACCGGGCCGGAGCATCCGGGCAAGCAGCGCCGGATTCCCCAAGCCGTGGCGCGCAAAGTGGTCCCGGATGCGCTGCACCTTTTCCGCCCGGCCCATCAAAAGATAGAGGATGTACCAATCCTCCAACGCGGCAAAGGGAATATGCACCCCGTTCACGGGCCAGCGGTCCAAGGCGGAATCTTCATCGAATAGATAGTGGTAGGGCTGCCCATCGCTTACGATCACCATACCGGCCATCACATCTACCTCCACTCCATCGATCTCATAAGAATGGAAGGAGTCGGAAGCAAACATGCCGGAGTTGGCCTTTACCCCCCCGGTCCCCAGAGCCAAAAGCGCTGCGTTAGCCTTCTGCACATCCTGAGCGCCTAACACAAGATCAAAATCGTTGAACTCGTCCACGATGCCCTGCCTGTACAGCATCGCCGAGCCACCCACGGCCCACAGGATTCCCTCGCCATCCAGTGCCCTGCCGATCTTGGCAAGGACCCTTGCCTTAGCAGGATCGATCCCCGCCCGCCCCGCAGGCGCTTTGCAAAAGCACCCATTCACGTGATCATCCACGATCCCAGCGGCCTGCATGTGAGAATAGACGACTGTGGGGCCAAGGAATTGAAAGCCCCTTCTTTTCATGTCAGCGCTCAGTGCCTGGGAAATCTCAGTAGTGGCAGGGATATCCCCGTCCTTTTCCCAGCTATTCACCACCGGCTGCCCGCCAGTGAAAGAAAGCAGATAGTTATCAAAGCTGCCGAATTCACGCTGCACTTCGCAAAAAGCCCTGGCGTTGCGGATGGACGCGGTCAGCTTCTGCCGGTTGCGGATAAGTCCCGGGTTTTGCATGAGGATTTCCAACTCACATTCACCCCAGCCAGCCACGATTCCCGGATCAAAGCCCGCAAAGGCTTCCCGGTAGCTCTCCCGCCGGCGCAGCACCGTCATCCAGGAGAGTCCCGCCTGGGCGGCTTCCAGCGTCAAGAATTCAAAATGCTTTGTATCCGTACAGGGCCGGGCGCCCCATTCCTCATCGTGATATTTCTGCATCAGCTCATTCGATTCACACCAGGGGCAGCGGAACATAAGATCCTCCTGTCGCCAGGCCAGCACAAAGTAATGTTTGCTCGTATGTTTTTCCCCGTCAAACCAGCATTCGTCCACATGGCGGATGCCCTGGATCTCAAAACCGTCCAGAAGATTAAGCACCTGGTCCAAGTCCGCGTAAAAGTGCGGCACTTCCACCTCCGCGCCTTCGGTCTTGAGGACGGTGTTTTCATCGATTCTGGGATACTTGGCCTCCTGAAAAGATAGGGTTTCTTTGGAACAAAGCGTGATGTATATCTCCCCGCCGGGCCGAATGACGCGGCGGATCTGCGATATGATATTCCTTGCGCCGGGCGTATCCGTATGGGAGATCACATGATAGGCAAACAGGCAGTCGAACGCGCCGTCCTCATAAGGAAGCGTCTGCATATCCCCCTGCCTGATATCAATGCAAAGGCCTTCTTTTTCCGCCCAGGTGCGGGTGTGATCCACACCCTCGGGGCTTAGGTCCATGGCGGATACCGAGAAGCCCTGCTTCCCGAAATACACCGTGTGCCGGCCCAGGCCGCAGCCCAGGTCCAGGATCGTCCGATAGCCTTTCTCCTTCCACCTGGCCGCCAGGTAATAGCTTTCCTCGCTGGGCATGAGCCAATAGGGATTTGTTACCTTCCCCCAGTCCCAGGCCTTCGACTGCGCCATCACGCGTCCTCCTCATCTTCCGTTTCGTTGTAGGAGTACCAATCGGATTCCGGCAAATTAAGCCCGCGCAGGATGCCGTTCAGGTAGCCGATGTTATACATCACATGCCGGGTCTGGCCAAGGATCACGTCCTCATACGTATAGTTGTCATGACCCGGTATGATGGGCTCCCCCAGCATCGTATCGTCAAGCCTCCCGAAAAACCGGGCGCACTTTTCCGTAAGCTTTTCTATATAGACAATCATATCCGCCCGGGAGATGTAAAGGTCCGGGTCGGGTTCATGCCCGTATTCTGGATGGATGCGTTCCTCCCCCGAAAAGTGCATGGAGTGAAATTCGCTGCCGCCATAAGCGTCCCGGAACCAGAAATCGATAAAGAACGCCATGTGGTACACCTGGTACCAGAAGGGATAGGGAAAATCGTAAAAGCATTTCCCCCACACATCATCGGGGCAAACCTCTGCCAGAACCTTCAGCATGTACAGCGTGGAATTAAATTGGTGCTCCGCCGCATAAACCGCCCTGCGCTTTGGATCGTCCATGGCTGCCCCTCCTCTTTGTGATCCCTTAAGACAAAATCAGCCCGCCCCCTCACGCGACGCGCAAGGAGGAGGGCATAGGCTTTTACCCAAGGCATTTATGCCTTTGCCTTTTCTTTCGGTTTGCCAAGGAAAATGCAGACCGCTCCGATCACCAACGCCGCCGCGGCTGCGATGGCAAATATCTGATAGTACCGGATCAAAAAATTCCCAAGCGCGGTATTCCCGGCCAGCAGATCGGCTTGCCCCAGCTGGGTCATCTGCGCGTAACGGGTGACGAAATCAACATACGTAAACCCGGACTCCCAAAGCCCCACAATACCGTATAACGCCGCGCCGCCTAAGATCACGAAGATCCCCGCGAAAATCAAAATCATTCCTTTGCGTTTCATATGCATTTCATCCTTCCTGCGCTTCGCTTTGCAAAAAACCAGATACATTGCTGAATTACATCATAATATTTCCAGCTCCGGAAGTCAAGCCGGGGGAGAAAAGGCAGACAAACGGGGGGAGATTGGGGAGAAAAGCAGGGAGGGGGCCTTTTGATAAAGGCCCCCGCCCTGCACCCTCCCGCGAAAACTTCGTAGGGGGAAAGAAATAATATCAGACTGCTCCCACTGTAACTGGTGGAGATTGCGTCCGAAGGTCCAGGGCTCCGAAGCCGAAGCGCCGCCAGTGGCGGATGAAGCGAGGCGAAGGAGACTGGCGAAACGAGCGATGCAAGCGCAGCGCGGCAGCGCGACAATTGAGCCAGGGGAGGAAAGCCCTGGTCGCTCCCGCAGGAGCGAAATCCTTCATATACGACAACGCTCACTTCAGTATCTTCTCAATAATGTACCTTGGCCGCTGCTTCGTCTCATTGTAGATCTTGCCAACATATTCTCCAATGACCCCAAGGCACAAAAGCTGGATTCCCCCGATCATCCATATGGAAGCCAGAATGCTTGTCCAGCCGCTGTCGGCATTGCCTGTCCATTTGGTGATCAAGGCGTACAGGAGCATGATCACGCTCAGAAGAAAGATCACAAATCCCAGCGCGGTTATCATGCGGATAGGCTTGACGGAGAGTGATGTGATCCCATCAAAGGCAAGGGCCAGCATTTTCTTAAAGGGGTATTTCGACGTCCCCGCAAAGCGTTCATGGCGCTCATACGTCACCACGCTGGAAGAATAACCCACCAGGGGTACCATTCCCCGCAGGAACAAGTTCACCTCCCGGTACTGGGAAAATGCCTCCAGCGCCCGGCGGCTGAGCAGCCTATAATCGGCATGATTGAACACAGTATCAACGCCCAGCACTTTCATAAACTTGTAAAAGCCCTCGGCGGTAATGCGCTTGAAAGCAGTATCGGTGTCCCTGGCGCTGCGCACGCCATACACCACGTCATTGCCCTTTTCAAACTCGTCCAGAAACCTGTCGATGGCGTCGATGTCGTCCTGCAAGTCCGCGTCCATGGAGATGGTTACGTCCGCATCATCCTTGGCGGTCATGAGTCCGGCCAGCAGCGCGTTTTGATGGCCCCTGTTCCGGGAGAGCTTCACCCCGCAGAACAAGGGATCCTGCTGATGCAATTCCTCGATCATCGCCCAGGTCTTATCCTTTGAGCCGTCGTTTACCAGCATCACCCGGCTATCCTCAGCGATACGCCCGGACTCGATCAGTGCCTGCATCTTCTTTTTCAGGCGTTTGGAGGTCTCCGGCAAGACCTCCTCTTCGTTGTAGCAGGGGACCACCATATACAATATGGGGCGCATGCGGCACCTCCCGAACCATGATTTGGATGCAGATGTAGTATTTCCAGCTTTGATTCGCTTTTCCCTGCCGGAGGGAAAATTTCGGGTTCTTCCCAAAAAGAATGGGAGCCTGCCCCTTCCGCAGAGGACAGAAGGGGACAGGCTCTTTGGTATCCCGGCGCAGCCTCCGGAGGGAGAGGAGAGCTATCCGGGCAGATAGGCGAAAGGGGAAGACATGATGCTAGAAGAGTGCTCTGCGAGATGTTTTTTCCCGTGCTACTGGAGGGTCTGCGGACCACCCCGGCCCTGCGGGGCCACCCCCGGAGGGTGAGCAAAGCGAACCTGGAGCCTGACGAAGGCAAAGCCGTAGTCAGGCGGAACACCGGCCTAGCGAAGCAACGGACGGTGCGACGCAAGAGAGGGGAATGGGAAAGGTTACTTTTTGTTGATATACTTGCGTATATCAAGGGCTACCGCGCTGGCAATGATGATGCCCTTGATGATCTGCTGCCAGTAGGGGTCTACGTTGATGAAGGTCAGGCCGTAGTTGATGACCTGGAAGATAAACACGCCGGATACCACGCCGCCCACGGTACCTACGCCGCCGGATGACGACACGCCGCCCACCACGCAGGCCGCAATGGCGTCCAACTCATAGCCCACGCCGTAGTTGTTGGTGGCGCCGCCGGTGCGGGCAGCCTCCAATACGCCGGCCATGCCGATAAGCGCCGCAGCCAGGGCAAAGATGGTAATCACCGTAAAGGGCACGTTGATGCCGGAAACCTTGGCAGCTTCTCTGTTACCGCCGATGGCATACACGTTCTTGCCAAACACCGTCTTGTTTTGCAGGAACCAGACCAGGAAACACACCACCAGCGCGATCAAAACAATGATGGGGACGAATCCGTAGATTTTGCCGGTGCCCAGATACGTGAAATCATCCCGCAGGCCGCCGATGGGCTGGCTGTTGTTGGGTGGGAGGTTAAAGTAGATGGAGTTCGCGCCGTAGACGATGACCATGGTGGCCAATGTCGCGATAAACGGCGGCACGTTAAGTTTGGCCACGATCACACCGTTTAAAAGCCCAAATAGGAGCGCGATGAACACCGCAAGCACAAAGGGCGCCACCACCGGCAGTTGGGGAAGCCCAGGGAAGAAGATGCGGGAATAGTCCGCATTTTGGAGCATGGAAGCAGAAACCACGGCTGTCATACCCACCACCCGGCAGGCGGACAAGTCCACACCGCCGGTGCCGATGATCACAAAGCTCATGCCCATGGCGATAATAAGCCTCGTGGAGGATTGCTGCACAATATTGATGAAGGTGCCGGTGGCAAGGAAATTGGGGTTGACGATTGCAATGCCGCAAACAAGTGCCAGCAGCACCAGGTAGATGGCCTTGTCAGAGGCGAAGCGGGAAACGCTTTTTAAAGAAAAGTCAAATTCCTTGCCCTCGAACATGGCGCTGAACAAAAGCAAAACGCTTAATATGATGCCCCAGTTATACCCCGGTCCAAAGACATAATCCTTGGCAATGGCCCCCAGTTCCTTAGCCCCGGCGGTCTGGATGCGCAGCGCGGAGAAGCAGAACAGCAGTGCCCCAAACAGCGCCGCGGGCTTGCGGAACTTCAGCGGAACGTTGAGCAGCGTCAGGATCAAAAGCAGCGCGATGAGCGCCACACCCGGGGTCAAAGTCCAAATAGCGCCCAGAGAGTTGGCGGCGGCCAGCTTGCGGCCGATGAGGGCAAGGCCCGTAACGCCGTGATTAGCAATGACTTCATCCTTTGTATCCACCAAGGAGACGTCGCTGACCTCCATGGGCGGGGTAAGGGCCTCCAGCTTTAAAAGCTTTTCTTTTGCGCTTTCCAATGCCTTGGAAGCCGCGTCCGCCGTTTCCTGCGCCTTTGCGATGGCGGCTTCATCCGGCTTGGCGGCGCTTTGCAGCGATACAAGCTTTTGCGCGGCCTTATCGGAGGCAGGCGCAAGCTCGTTCGGGATCTTCACCCGGAGTTCGTCCCGTGTGGCGAGATCGTTGGCGTATTTCATGAGCTTGGAATCCGCCGGAACAGGATCCTGTACCGGCACGGGAGCGATGAGGTTTTGAAGCCCGGTGAGGGTCTTGCGCCCCTCAGTGAGCGCTGCCTTGGCAGCATCAAATTCCGCCTGGGCGGCGGCCATGGCAGCATCATCCACGGGGGAGGCGCCTTGCAGTTCCTTCAATTTTACGTTGGCAGCATCATAAGCGGGCTGGAGCATGCTGTCGACTTTCTCCTGCGTTTCATCCCGCTGCTTTACGTTATCGGCAAACGTGATGAGTCCCTGCTGATAGGCCTCGTTGGCGGCGGTAAGCGCCGCGCCGCCGTCATATCCCGGGTATGCGGGGACGGGATAGGAAATGTAGGGCAGGAAACAGCTCAATATCACCAGCAGCGCCAGCGTGGCGGTGATGGCTCTGCGCAGTACGGCGGAATTGAGCAGCTTGCCTTTTTTCTCGGGGGCCAGAACGGGTACTGTTGACATGTTTCATCCATCCCTTGTTTCAAATGGATCCCCCACGGGAACCCGTTATGCGGAAAACTGGGTGGCCAGGCGCATCACATCCACCTGCGTGGCCTCGTTCCCGGAAAGGATGCCGGAAAGCCGGCCCTCGCACATCACCATGATTCGATCGGACATGCCCAAAAGCTCCGGCATTTCGGAAGAGATCATGATGATGCTCTTACCGCGCCGGGCCAGGTCTGCGATGATGGTGTAGATTTCGTATTTGGCGCCCACGTCGATGCCCCGGGTGGGCTCATCCAGGATGAGGATCTCCGGCTCCATCAAAAGCCAGCGGGCGATGAGCACCTTTTGCTGGTTTCCGCCGGACAGATCCTTGATCAGCGTGCGGAAGGAGGGGGTCTTCACCCTCAGCTGGGCAATAGAATCCTCCGTATCCTTCACCCGCCGTTTTTCATCCAATGCAAAGAACGGGCGCTTTACATAAGAGCGGATCTTGGCCATAACCGTGTTTTCCAGGACACTGAGCATGGGAAAAATGCCGGTTGCCCGCCGCTCCTCAGTCAATAGCGCCATGCCGTGCTTCATGGCTGTGAGGGGCGAATCGATCTTGACCTCCGCACCCTTCAAATACACCCGGCCATCCTTCACGGCCCGGAGCCCAAACAGCGCCTCCAGCATTTCTGTGCGCTGTGCGCCCATCAACCCCCCTACCCCCAGGATCTCGCCGCGGCGCAGATCAAAGGTTACGCCCCGGAAGGACCGAGGATTGGGGCTGGTGAGGTTCTCCACCTTCAAGATGGGTTCCTCCGGCACGTTCTCCCTGGGCGGGAAGCGGTGCGTGAGGTCCCGGCCCACCATGCGACTAATGATAAGGTCCGTGGTCAGTTCTCCCGCAGGCCAGGTGCCCACGGCCTTGCCATCCCGCATGATGGTGACTTCATCGGAAATTTCCAAAATCTCCTCCATCTTGTGGGAGATGTAGATGATCGCCGCGCCTGCGTCCCTCATGCGCCGGATCAACTTGAACAGATGCGCCACCTCATTTTCCGTAAGGGAGGAGGTGGGTTCGTCCATGATAATGATCTTGGCGTTGTAGCTGATGGCCTTGGCAATCTCGATGGTCTGCACCATGGATACCGACAGGTACCGCATCTGGACCCGGGGGTCTACTGTGATCTCCAGATCTTGAAGCAGCGCCAGTGTCTTTTGGTACATTTCCGATTCGTCCACCAGAATTCCCTTTGTGGGATAGCGGCCCAGCCAGATGTTATCCATCACGTTGCGGTAGGGGATGGGGTGCAATTCCTGATGGATCATGGCGATGCCAAGGTCCAGCGCGGTCTTGGAATCCCGGATGTCCGCCTTCTCGCCGTTTAGCAGGATATCACCGCTATTTTGGTGGTATATGCCGAACAGGCATTTCATCAGCGTGGATTTTCCGGCCCCGTTCTCCCCCATCAGTGCGTGGACCGTGCCGGGACGAACCTTAAGCGTCACGTCGTCCAGCGCCTTGACGCCGGGAAACTCTTTGCTGATATTGCGCATCTCAAGCACATAGGGGTTTTGCTCCTGTCCGGTCAATGAATCCGCCTCCCGGGCGCGGGATGACCCGCGGAATGATTGCGATATATATTCCGGAAAAGGATCCCGCTCCTGCGGGAGCGGCCAGGGCTTTCCGGTCGCCCTGGACCTTCGGATGCACCTGTCTATTATTTCAATATCTATCCTAAAGAGAGGTTCCGCACCTGTGGGCGCGGCCTAAGGGCTTTCCGATCGGTCCAGCCAGCTCAATAGTTGCATTGCCTCGCTACCGCTTGCACTTCTCCTTTTCGCCGGCCTCCTTCACCCTTCCCCTTTCCTCCGCAGGCGGGGTCGGGGTTTCGGAGCCTTTGGAAACCTTCGGGAACCTTCATCTATCAATATGGTAAAAATGCGGGGAGGGAGGGAATTGATTCCCTTCCCCCCCGTTTGTGTGTAACCTTGGCTTGATCCTATGTGTTACTCGAAATCAGCCGCGTTGTCCACAGTCACCTTCTGGTAGGGGACCCACACGTACTTGCCATCGGTAATCTCATAGGGGAAGTTGTCGGCGGTGATTTCTTCGCCAGCGCCCAGTATGGCGGCCAGCAGCAGCGTGGCTTTGCCCTGGTTCACAGCGTCGTTGAGGACCGTACCCAGCAGCGTGCCGTCTTTCAGAGCGGCCAGCGCGGGAGCGGTGGCATCCACGCCAACCACGGGCATAAACTTGCCTTCGGAGAAGTAGCCAGCGGCCTTCAGGGCTTCGATTGCGCCCAGGGCCATGTCGTCATTGTTGGCCAGCACGGCTTCGATCTTGTCGCCCTGAGCGGCGATGAAGGCAGCCATCTTTTCCTGGCCCTTTACGCGGTCCCACATGCCGGTGTCTTCGGCAAGCTTCTCAACTTTGAAGCCGGCGGCTTCGATGGCCTTGATGGAATACTCGGTGCGGAGTTCCGCATCCTGATGGCCCGGCTCACCCTTGAGCATCACGTACTGGATGACGCCGTCGCCGTTCTTGTCGGCTTCTTTATGGGCGGTGAAGTAGTCGGCGATGATCTGGCCGCTCATGGTGCCGGATTCTTCGGCCTTGGCGCCCACATAGTACACTTTGTCATACTTGGCCATGTCTTCGGGCAGGGGCTCACGGTTGAAGAACACAACGGGGACTTCCTTGCCGGAGGCCTTTTCGATGATGACGCCAGCGGCGGTACGGTCCACGGGGTTGATGGCCAGAGCGTTCACGCCCTTGGTGAGGAACATGTCGACCTGGTCGTTCTGGGTGGCCTGGTTGTTCTGGCTGTCGGCGATCTCGATGGTGGCTACGTCGGTGGCCGCCTCGGTGATGGCGTTGCGCACGCCGGTCATGAAGGTATCGTCGAACTTGTAGATGGTAACGCCCACGCTGGGCAGATCCGCCGCCAGAGCAGCAGAGGCCAGGCCCAGCACCATGACAAACGCCACGGCCAGAGAGAGAATCTTCTTCATTGAAAAACCTCCTTGTTTGACGGTATACCCGCCATATCCTGGACATTAGTATGACATATCCATAGGAACAGAAGAATATGAAAACTTTCTGTGTTATTTAGAAATCTTACTATGTTTTGTAATTATATGGGTGTGTATAAGATCCTCCAAGGACCCTCAGCTTAGGGAAGCCAAATAAAGCCTCCCTCAAGAGGGAGGCTCCAATTGTTTCCTACTGCAGCATCGGGAACGCCAATTTTTGATTTTCCGGCAGGTACATATTCTCCCGATCAATGACGCGGCTTTGGGTATGGTATATAAGGGGGATGGCCTTGCCGCCCAGCGCCTGTGTGGCGAACTGAACTCCCAGGTAGCCCATGGCAAAGGGCATGCCCAGCACCATGGCGTCCACCTGGCCGTTTTCAAGGTACAAATTCCTGTTCTGCCCGCAGTCCATGCCCACCAGAGGGATATGCTTATTCATGCGGCCCATGGCCAGGGCGCAAAGCTCCGTGTCCTCCCCGGTGAGCGCCAGGATGCCGTTCGTCTGAGGGTATGTGCTCAAAAGGGCCAGCATGTCATCGGATGTCTTACTGGAGAGCTCCGATTCCGCCACGATTTGAAGCTCGGGATCGGAGGTGAGCACCGATAAGGCGCCCTTTCGCCTAAGCGCCGCGGCGTCATCCGCCTGGGAGCCCGTGATCAGAAGTATTTGGCCCGGGGAGGAAAGCCGCTTTGTCAGCGCCGCGGCAGCCAGCCGCCCGGCCTCCTCATGGTCGCCGCTGATGGTGCATGTGGTATTTTTTTGAAACGTCGTTTCCCCCAGGATCAGCACGGGAACCTTGCGCCGCGCGGCTTCCTCAAGGGGTGCGGAAAGATCCTCGCCTTTTACAGGCACCAGCAAAAGGGCCTTCACGTTCCTGCCCAAAAGCTGGGTCATCAGCTCCGCCTGGCTTAAGGCATTGCTTTTCAAGTATTCCGGCGTAGCCGTTAAAAGCTCCACCTTTTGTTCCTTGGCGGCCAGCTTGGCCCCCTGCTTCATCTGCAGGGCGCTGGCGCCGATATCCGTGTCCAGCAGGAGCGCGACAGTCTCCACCTGGATCTTGGCCGCGGGGCTAACAACAGGCGACAAACCCCACAAAAGCGCCAGCACGGCCAGGACCGCACAGAAGACAGATACGATCACATTCCTTTTCATTCCGGCACCTCCACATAGCGGGGCAGGCGGATGAGCACCTGGGTGCCCTCATCCAGAACGCTGCTGATCGTGATCCCATATTCCTTGCCAAAGGTGAGCTGGATGCGCTCATGGACGTTTTTAACCCCGATGCCGGAATGCCCGGCGGGGGCGGTGAGGATATTTTCAAGCTGCTGAGGGGACATGCCCGCGCCGTTATCCTTCACGCAAAATACAAGCGCTTCCCCCTCCAGATAGGCGCTGATCTCAACAAGCCCCTCATCCACGGAATACCCTTCCAGCCCGTGCTGGATAGCGTTTTCCACAATGGGTTGGACAATGAGCTTGATGGTGCGCAGGTCCAGCGTTTCCTCCGCTGCGTTGATCACGTAATCGAACTTGTTGGTAAAGCGCATCTTCTGGATGATCAGATAGTTGCGCACATGCTCCAGTTCCTCCCGGACGGAGATGATGTTGCGCCCCTTGCTGATGGAGATGCGGAAAAGCCTGGCCAAAGCGGTGACCATCACGATGGCTTCCCGGCTGCGGCCCCGCTCCTCCATCCAGACGATGGAATCCAGGGTATTGTAGAGGAAATGAGGGTTAATTTGAGCCTGCAATGCGTTGAGTTCGTGCAGGCGCTTTGTCTCCTGCTCGTGGACGATTTGGTCCATCAGGCGGCGGATGCGGCTGAGCATGTGGTTGAAGGTGCGGCTGAGTGACCGTATCTCCGCAAAGCCTTCTTCCCGGATGCACACTTCCAGGTTGCCCGCCTCCACATTGGCCATGACCTCCTCCAATTGCAGGATAGGCCTTGATACCTTGGCCGCGGAAAGGATGGCAACCACTACCGCCAGCAGGATCCCGGCGATGAGGATCGCGGTCAAAATCCGAAACATTTCCGGCTGGATGGCCAGGATCTCATCCAAGTAGGCCACGCCCACCATGCGCCAGCGGGTATAGTTCACGGTGGTGATGGTGAGCAGCCGCTCCCGACCCTCGAACACGTCCCGGCACCGGCCGAAAATTTGAGCCTTGACGGCGGAAAGGTTCTCCTGCTTTAAACCAGCGTAGATCAACTGCTGCTGAGGGTGGTACACCAGTTCCGCCTCGGTATCAACCAGGTACACGTATCCGCTTTGGCCGAGGCTCATGTTCTCGCACAGGCTGGTGATGGCGCTGAAGGCAAAGTCGGCCATGAGCACACCTGTTTCCCGGCGCCCATCCCGCTTATATTCCACGGCCCGGCTCAGCGTTATGATCCAGGCGTACTGCCCGGCAAAGATGTTCTGCACATAGGGCGCGGAAAAGTACACTGTGGCCGTGCCGGACTTTTGGGGGTTCTGGAACCATTCATTGGTTGTGACCTCCTCCGGCGTTTTTGACAGTCCCCCGGCGGTGCCCGCCAGGAGTTCGCC
>JAEWAH010000009.1 GCA_023391725.1 Bacillota bacterium
ACAGGCAGGGCGCAGACAAAGAAACACCCGCCAGTACTTCCACCTTCTTTTGAGGGCCGGCGCTTTGAAGCAGCTCCCGTACCGTCTCGTCCGAACCGGGGTCGGCTACACCGTAAGCTACCAGACCGGAAGAAGCAGCTTCCCACAGCGATTGCACCGCGTGCTTGTTCAGCTCGTCGAAATCGTCAGATTCCTCATATAGATGGTCCAGCGTGGTATATGTGATCCCCCGCTTTGTTAATTCCTCGCAGGCCCCGTGGCGACCTGTGCGCAGTATGACGGCATTCGCCTTTGAAAAAGCCTCCAGCGCCCCCAGCGTCAAAAACTCTGGCGCGCCGGGCCCCAAGGGCACGACGGTGATCTGCTTCATATAACCTGTTCCTCCTCAATAGCATCGCGCCCACGTCTTTTCAGGGCGCGGATATCCTCTTTTGTGGCGGCCCCGACCAGGAACGCCGCCCCGATATACACCGCTACGCCGATAGCTACCAGCAAAAGAGTAGTGAGCCGCCCTGCGGGAAGCAATTCCCGCCCTGCGTAGACTGACGCGGCCATGACGGCGGTGGCCAGGGCCGGGCGGGCCACAAAGTTCAAAAAATCAAAACGCATATGGGCGTGCTTCAAAACGTAGTACATGTTGGGGACCATGCTCACGGTATAGCACACCAGGGAAGCGATGGGCGCGCCGTGGATATCGATCCCGGGGGTCCCAACCAGGATATAATTCAAGAGGATCTTGAAGGCCACGCCAGCCATCAGAGTATACATGGGAATGCGCTGCTTGCGCAACCCCTGCAGGATGCTGGCGGTGGACTGCACCACTATGAACACTACCACCGTCAGCGCGCTCACCGCCAGGTACTCCGAGGCCAGGGCCAGCTTTGCGGGGGCTATTTCTTCGCTTGCGTAGAAAAAGTCCAGGATAGGCCTAGCCAGGAGGCTCATCCCCAGGGAGCAGGGCAGCCCAATCAAGAAAGAAAGCCGCAAGCCCAAAGAGCCCTGTCTTGCGATACCCTCATAATCCCCCTTGGCAAAATGCCCCGAGATGGCCGGGACAAGGCTCATGCCCAACGCCGCGGAAAGGGCGGTGGGCACGTTGATAAGCGTCAGCACAAGCCCCGAGTACAGCCCGTATAGAGACAGGGCGTCGTCCCCGGAAAAGCCGATCATTGTAAGCCGGTTCACCAGCATCACGGAGTCCACAACCGCCGCTAGCGGCACGATGCAGGCGCCCAGGGTGATGGGGATCGCGTTGGCGGCTAGCCGCCTCATGAGCGTTTTCATGGGGATGGACGGCCGCGATAGGTCTTGAGGCATGGCGTCCAGTGCCTTATTCCCGCGCAAATACACGAAAATGATGTAGATAAGCGCCACGCCCTCGATGATGGAGGTACCCAGCAGCGCCCCGGCGGCGGCCTGGGCGATCCCCTGCCTTAATCCCACCGCCGCCAACGGCAGAGCCAGGGCCACCTTCCCTGCCTGCTCGATGAGCTGGGAGATGGCGGTAGGCGCCATGCGCTGCTGGCCCTGCAAAAAGCCGCGGAAGGCGGACATGATGCACACGATGAACACGGAGGGGGCAATGGCAATAAAGCCCATCTTGGCTTGAGAATTCCCCACCCGGCGCGTGAGCAGGTCGCTCCCCGCGATCATGACGATGGTGGCGACAAAGCCCAGGGCCATTAGCATATACAACGCCACACGGAATATCCGCCTGGCATTTGCCGGATCCTCCTTGGTGAGGCAGTAGGAAACCATTCGGGAGACGGCCACCGGAAGCCCTGCGGAGGAGATGGTCAAAAGAAATGAATAGGTGGGAAAGACCAGCTGATAAAGCCCCAGGCCGTCCTCCCCGATCAGCCTGCTCAGCGGAATGCGAAACAAAACACCGATAATCTTGCACAGGATGCCCGCGACGCCAAGGATGGTCACGCCGCCAAGAATGGACTTTTGCGCCTTGGACATAATGCATGTACCCTTTCCAATTCGCGGCAAAAAAATTTCCGCAACATGCCCATTATAAGCAATCTGTTGCGGAAGCACAAGTATAGTTCTCTTTGGCATGGATGCGGTTGTCCCTTTCCCCTGCTTACTGTTCCATTTGGCGTCCTACGATGCCCGCGGCGGTTTCGGCTACCTTCAGCTCCGTATCCCCCATCTTCACGCCCTGCTCCTTGCTCATCAGCACCACCGCGCCAATGGCCTCCCCGTCGGCAATGATGGGCGATACCACCTGGGCCGTGTAGCCGGTCATATCCTCCTCGTTGGTAACGGCAACGATCTTGCCCCCTACCGACCGGTTGATGGCAATGGTCTGGCGGTTGGCAATGGCCGTCTCCAGGTCGTGGCTGATGGGCTTGTCGGACAGTTCCTTTTTGGATACGCCGCTGGCAGCCACCACCTGGTCACGATCTACAATGCAGGCGATATGCCCCAGGCTGCGGAATAGGGATTCCGTATAATCTTTGGCAAAGCTGGACATCTCACCGATAGGCGAGTATTTTTTCAAAATGACCTCGCCGTCCCGGTCGGTATAGATTTCCAGCGGGTCTCCTTCCCTGATTCGCAGCGTCCGCCTGATTTCCTTGGGGATGACGACGCGCCCCAGCTCGTCAATCCTGCGCACGATTCCCGTTGCTCTCAAAAGATATGCCCTCCTTGTGTGAGCGGGCTTCACCGCCTCGCCGTAATGCTATTGTTTCCCCGCTATGCCCTTTTATTCCGCAGAAAACCATGGAAAAAGAAGCCGCTTTACGTCAATTGGTGGGGAAGATGAAGGATTAAAAAAGGCAGACGGGATGCATATCTGACCAAAAAGAAGGAAACCATGCCTAGGATGGCGAAGCTTATATATACGGTCAGACCAGTGTCCATCCGCAAGAAAGGGCGTGGTTCCATTGACCCAGAAGTACCACGGAAAGGGCCGCAACAACCGATGCGCCTTTCCGTGCTTTTTTATCTCTTGCGGGATACACTATGGAAAGACCTATTTTACATAAAGGAGCGACCGCCATGAAAACGACGATTACAGCAAAAAACATGGTCGTGACCCCCGGCATATCCGATAGGATCATGAAAAAGACCAACCGGATGGAGCGTTATTTAAAGCCCGATACCGAATTGTTTGTGCGCTTGTCTAAAGAACGGGCAAACCGCCGCGTCGCGGAGATTACCGTCCCCTTTGACGGGGTGATCCTGAGGGCGGAGGCCGCCGTCGAAGAAAACCTGTATCTTGCAATCGACCAGGCCCTGGCCAAGCTGGAAAAGCAGATCCACCGCCATCGCACCAAGCTAGAAAAAAGGCTCCGGGAGGACGCCTTCAAG
>JAEWAH010000029.1 GCA_023391725.1 Bacillota bacterium
ACTGACGACTCACCAGGGGCTCCACGGTCTTGTGGCAGCGGTAACAGGTGCCCACGTTGTGGGTGTAATCCTCAATCTTGATAAGCAAGCCCAGCTTTTCCAGGTCCTCCACCACCCTGCGGCGGCATTCCGCCTGGGTAAGGCCCTGGTACCTGCCCGCTGCCTCGTTCATGGTGCCATCGTCATTTGTCACGCGCAGGATGGCCAAATTGTGCCGCTGGGCCACCTCAAAGTCGTTGGGATCATGGGCAGGGGTCATCTTCACCGCGCCGGTGCCGAATTCCTTGTCCACATACTCATCCGCCACCACGGGGATCTCCCTGTCCATCAGCGGCAGGATTACGGCCTTTCCCACCAGGTGGGTGTAGCGCTCATCCTCCGGGTTCACGGCCACGCCCGTATCCCCCAGCATGGTCTCGGGCCGGGTCGTAGCCACAACCACGCCCTGGGAGCCATCCGTGCCGGGATAGCGGATATGCCACAGATGGGAGGCCTGCTCCTCATACTCCACCTCAGCATCGGAAAGGGCGGTCTTGCACACAGGGCACCAGTTGATGATCCTGTCTCCCCGGTAGATCAGATCTTTTTCGTACAGCCGCACGAACACTTCCCGCACGGCACGGGAGCAGCCCTCATCCATGGTGAAGCGCTCCCGGCTCCAGTCGCAGCTGGCGCCCAGGCGGCGGAGTTGCTTGGTGATGCGCCCGCCATACTCCTGTTTCCACTTCCAGGCGCGCTCTAAGAACGCCTCCCGGCCTATATCCTCTTTTTTGAGACCTTCCTTAGCCATCTGCTCCACGATCTTGACCTCGGTAGCGATGGAGGCATGGTCTGTGCCCGGCAGCCACAAAGTAGGATCGCCCTTCATCCGGTGATAGCGGATGGGCGCATCCTGCATGAGGCAGTCCATAGCGTGGCCCATGTGCAATTGCCCGGTGATGTTGGGCGGGGGCATCACGATAGTGAAGGGCTTTTTGCCCGGCTCCCGACGGCCCTCAAAGGCCCCCGAAGTTTCCCACTCTTTGTAGATCTCCCCTTCGATAGCCTGGGGATTGAACACTTTCTCCATATCAGCCATACGCCATTCCTCCTGCCTCATCCATAAAAAAAGGAACTGCCCACGTCCCGAAGGACGGAGCAGCTCCGTGGTACCACCTTGCTTCGCGGCATAAGCCGCCTCTTTGCACGTTCACGGGTGCGACCGGGCCGGGTAGAAAGCTGCTATGAGCTCCTTCCCCCGCCGCCCTCCAAAGCGACCTTCTGCCCAAACGATCCTGCGGGGCCTTTCAGCCGGTGAACCCCGCTCTCTGAAGGTTTTTGGACATACTCCTCTTTTTCTCAGGGCGATGTAATATGGAATACTCCTATATTACGCCTTTTTCTTATCTTCGTCCATCACAACGACCTGCTTGCCGTCATAATAGCCGCAAACCTTGCAAACCCTATGCGACAGCTTCATCTTGTGGCACTGGGGGCATTCCACGATGCCGGGCAGCGTCAGCTTCCAATTGGCCCTGCGGCTGTGCTTGCGGGCCTTGGATATTCTGTATTTGGGAAGAGCCATGATTACACCTCCTCATCCTTTTTCAGCAGTTGCTGCAATGCCTCAAAAGGATGCTTTTGCTGCAATTCCTTCTGGCAAGTGCAAAGGTTCTTGTTCAGGTTTCCCCCGCATACCGGGCAGAGGCCTTTGCAGTCCTCCCGGCAGATGAACCGCATGGGCAACGCCAACACGGCCAGGGACAGGGTAAGATGGCTTAAATCCAGCGAATTGCCTTCAAAGGAAAACTTATCAGGATCATTGGGATCGCCGTCCTGAACGAAGATCTCCCTAAAGGGAACCTTAAGGTCAACTTTCGCCGGGCCCAGGCATTTGGAGCACCGGGCATGGGCAGCGGTCGTAAGCTCGCCATGGATCAGCACACTCTTCCCCGCGGCGCTGAACAGCCCATTCAGGGCCGCCTTGTCGAAGGAAACGGGTTCCCCCAGGATGTCCTGGTCGGGGATCTCGCCGCATAGCAGAAAAGGGAACTCGCTGCCTTGCGCCTTTAGTGCCCGTGAAATATCCAGAAGCATAGCTTCACCTCAAAATAGGTCCGTCGCTTATTATAAAATGCGGGAGTAACTTTGTCAATCCCAATTTTATGAGAGAAGTTATTTGCCAGCGACGAGCTCCAGCGTATCCCTGGCGATAACGATCTCTTCGTTGGTGGGAATCACCACAATTTTGACCTTGCTGTCATCGGCGGAGATCACGGCTTCCTCGCGGGTGTTGTTCTTCTGAACGTCCAGCTTGGCTCCCAGGAATTCAAAGCCCTCCATGACCATCCGGCGCAGGTTAATGTTGTTTTCGCCGATGCCGGCGGTAAACACGATCACGTCCACCCCGTTCATGGCCGCCGCGTAGGAACCGATGTACTTGCGGATGCCGTATACCAGCATCTCACGGGCAGTAATGGCGTCCTCGTTGCCGCTTAAAGCTGCGGCGTCGATATCCCGCATGTCGCTTGAGATGCCGGAAAGACCCACCAGGCCGGACTTTTTGTTGAGGATGTCGATGACCTCATCCACCGTCTTGTGGTCGTTGTTGGCGATGAACTGCACCACCGCGGGATCCAGGCTCCCGGAGCGGGTGCCCATGATCACACCCTCCAGAGGCGTGATGCCCATGCTGGTGTCGACGCACTTGCCGTCTTTCACCGCGGCCAGGGAGGAACCGTTCCCCAGATGGCAGGTGATGACCCGAAGCCCCTTTTCGGAAAGGCCCAGGAATTCGGCGGCGCGGTGGCTTACATACCGGTGGGAAGTGCCGTGAAAGCCATAGCGGCGGACCTTAAGCCGGGTATAGTAGTCCTTGGGCACACCATACAGATATGCCTTTTTCGGCATCGTCTGGTGGAAGGCTGTATCGAACACAGCCACATTGGGAGTGCTCGGCATGATCTTCTGGCAGGCGCGGATGCCCATGAGGTTGGCAGGATTGTGGAGCGGTCCCAGCGGGATGTTCTCCTCGATGGCGGCGATTACGGCATCGTTGATCAGAACGGAGCCGGAAAATTTTTCGCCGCCGTGGAGCACCCGGTGGCCCACCGCGCCGATCTCGTCCATGTTTTTCACGACGCCCTTTTCTTTGTCGGTGAGGGCGGCCAGCATGTATTGGATGCCTTCCACATGATCCTTCATAGGCGCCTGGGCTTCGAACACCTTGTCTCCCGCAGTCTGCTTGATCTGGCTGCCAGCAATGCCGATACGCTCCACCAGGCCCTTGGCCACGATGGTCTCGTCGCTCATATCGATCAGCTGGTACTTAAGCGAGGAGGACCCGGCGTTCAATATCAGGATTTTCATGTCGATAAATTCTCCCTTACTGCTTTTTGTATTGTTACCGTGCCATCACGGCGGTGATGGCCACGACGCTTACGATATCCTCAATGGAGCAGCCGCGGCTCAGGTCGTTCACAGGCTTGTTAAGCCCTTGGATGATGGGGCCGATGGCCTCTGCCCCCGCCAGGCGCTGCACCAGCTTGTAGCCGATGTTGCCCGCCTGCAGATCGGGGAATACCAACACGTTGGCATGGCCGGCCACGGGGCTGCCGGGACTCTTTAGTTGGCCCACGGATTCCACCAGCGCCGCATCGGCCTGCAGTTCACCGTCCACATTCAGTTCGGGCGCCAGTTCCTTGACCTTCTTTGTGGCTTCCTGGACTTTGGTCACAAGCTCATGGGAAGCACTGCCCTTGGTGGAGAAGGAAAGCATGGCCACTTTGGGGCTCAAGCCCACCAGCTCCTTGCCAGTCTTGGCGCTGGCGATGGCGATGGCGGCCAGTTCATCCGCCGTGGGGTTGGGGATCACGGCGCAGTCGCCAAAGACCATTACCCCATCGTCCCCGTATTCTTTGTTGGGGATCTCCATAATAAAGCAGGAGGATACCACCGAGATGCCCGGCGCGGTCTTGATAATTTGAAGCGCGGGCCGCAGCGTGTTGCCTGTGGAGTTGATGGCCCCGGCCACCATGCCGTCGGCGTCGCCAATCTTGACCATCACTGTAGCAAAGTACAGTGTGTTCTCTTTGACCAGCTTGTACGCCTCTTCCTCGGTCATGCCCTTGCCCTTGCGCAGTTCAAACAGCAGCTGAGCGTAGGGAGCAGTCTTCTCGCTGGTGGCGGGATCGGCGATAGCTACGCCGGTGAGATCCACATTGTGCTGGGCGGCCACTTTTTTGACTTCTTCCACGGGACCCACCAGGGTGACGCGGGCAACGCCCTCTTTCACGATCAGGGCGGACGCCTGAACGGTGCGGGGCTCGGTTCCCTCGGCCAACACGATATGTTTGACGTTCTGCTTGGCCTTCGCCTTGATCTTATCCAGCGCGGACATGCAAATACCTCCTCGATACTTAAATGCACGCAAATAACGCGCGTATTTTTTCAACCAATCTATTATACAGGATTTCTTTGTGAAAAAAAAGGGTATCTTCGTTTATAATACGAATATTCTTCTTCCAAAACAGAAAATGTTCATGAAAAATGCTCGGCTCTTTCAATATCGAAAGGAAATCTTCATGCCTGACGCGTTGTCTCTTAAGGTCTGCGGCGTGATAAGTGAATACAATCCCTTCCACAAGGGGCATGAATACCAGCTTCAAAAGGCCCGGGAAGAAACCGGTGCCCAGGTGATTGTATGCGTCATGAGCGGCCCATTCACCCAGCGAGGGGATGCGGCCATCGTTTCCCCCGGCATCCGGGCGGAAATGGCCCTTCGCTGTGGCGCGGACGTGGTGGTGGAACTGCCCGCCGCCTTTGCCATCAGGGAAGCGGAGTTCTTTGCCCTGGGCGGGGTATCCATCCTGCAGGCGCTGGGCGCGGACTTTATATCTTTCGGCTGCGAAAGCGGAGACGTCGCGCCTTTGTGGGAAGCCGCGCGGCTGCTGGAGGACCCGACCATAGCCCTTACAGAAAAGTTGCATGAAGGGCTGCGGCTGGGCCGGTCTCATGCCCGGGCCCAGGGGGAGGCATTGGCCGCCTGCCTAAACGGGCAGGACGCCAAAGTGATTTCCTCTCCCAACAATGTGTTGGCTATTTGCTATTTGAGGGCGCTTTTGCGTTTGAAAAGCGATATGAAGCCGATTCCCGTCCTGCGGATGGGGGCGTATCATGACAGCGCCTGGCAGGAGGGGTTTGCCTCGGCCACCGCCGTGCGGGGAGCGCTTTTACGCGGGGACTGGGCGACAGTAGAGCAGATGGTGCCTGAGTCCGCCTTTCCCCTGCTGGCCGAAGCCTTCGCCGCAGGCCATGTCCACCGGCCCCAGGCGCTGGACCTTCTTCTTCGGGACAGGCTTCGGGCTCTTACCGCCGCGTCCCTGCGGCAATACCCCAATGTGGGCGAGGGCCTCGAACACCGCCTCTTGCGATTGCATTCTGAACACACGTCCCGGGAGAGTCTGCTTGCCGCCCTCAAGACAAAGCGCTATACCCACGCGCGATTAAACCGCCTGCTCACGCATATCCTTCTTGATATGACAAAGGACCACCTGGCCGCCTGCCAGCCACAGTCCTTCCGCCTTCTGGCCTTCCGGGATTCAGCCCGCCCCTATTTGAGTTCTCTGCCTGCGGGCCTTTTGTACACCAAGCCCGCCCGTCAAGTAAAAGACCCTTCCTTCCTCCTGGATATGGCCGCCTATGACCTCTGGGCCCTGGGTGCCGGCCTTCCCCTGGGCCAAGGTTACCGGCAGCAGGTGGTGCGGAGAGGAGCGGAGGGCAGCGAGAAGAGGGGGGGGTACGCCCGTTTTGGCAGGGGGGGTTGCCCCCCC
>JAEWAH010000070.1 GCA_023391725.1 Bacillota bacterium
GGTTTCTCCTTCTTTGAGTCCAGGGTCTGCAGACCCTTGGTCGTTTTAAGGGGGATATGGAGAGTGCAGGGAGGAGTTAAGGGGGGAAATCGAAATCCCCCCTACTCCTTCCTGCGTCCTCGTCAGCCTTCAGCGGCGCGCCGGGGCGTTGCGCCCTACGGCTCCATGGCGGCTTACTGCGTTCGCCCTCCGGTTTCCCCGTCAAAAAAAAGGGGCGGTCAATCCGCCACTTTTTATTTTGCTTACTCCCTTCCCAGGAACCTCTTCGTCCTGGGATTCTCAGACCCAAACACATCCTGGGGCGTGCCTTCCTCAACGATTTTTCCATCTTCCATAAATACGACGCGGTTTGCGATATCACGTGCGAAATCCATTTCGTGGGTGACCACCACCATCGTCATTCTTTCCTTGGCTAACCCCTGCATCACTGCAAGTACCTCTTGCGTTAGTTCCGGATCAAGCGCTGAGGTTGGTTCGTCAAAGCAGAGAATTTCCGGCTGCATGCAAAGGGCCCGGGCGATAGCGACACGCTGGGCTTGACCGCCGGAGAGCTGATGCGGATAGTCGTTGGCCTTGCCTAAAAGTCCGACTTTGTTTAGCAGCTCGTTCGCCAAGGCGACACTCTCCGCCTTGCGCATGTTCTTCACATGCATCGGCGCATCGATGAGGTTGTTCAGCACGGTCATGTGGGGAAACAGGTGAAAACTCTGGAACACCATGCCCATCCGCAGAGTAATACGACGAAGCGTCGCCTCGGGCGCATACTGGATGCGGCCGTTTTCTGTCTTGCACATGCATAGCTCATCCAGTGTAATTCTTCCGCGGTCGATGCGCTCCAATTGGTTCAGACAGCGCAGCAAGGTGCTCTTGCCTGAGCCGCTGGGCCCAATCATCGCCACCACTTCCCCTTTGTCTACGCTCAGGGAAATGCCCTGCAAAACACGCAGCGCCCCAAAGTTTTTCTCTACATTCTCAGCCTTCAGCATATCATCGTCTCCATCATTAATAGTAGCCCAATTTTTTCTCAATGCGCTTGCAAAGCTGAGATGCTACGCCGTTTAAGATCAGATAAATCACCATCGCCAGCAAGTATGGTTCCACCGAGCTGGACGCGCTGACCTGCTGCTTGGCGATGATCATGATCTCGGTAATGGAGACGGTGCTGGCCAGCGCAGTGTCCTTGACGAGGGTAATCACCTCATTGGTGACAGAGGGCATCACATTCTTTATCACCTGCGGCATCACAATTCGAATGAACACCTGGGCGCGCGTATAGCCCAGCACCTGCCCCGCTTCGCGCTGCCCAAGGGGAACCGCTTGTATCCCTCCGCGGAAGATCTCCGCAAAGTATGCGGCATAATTGATGACAAACGCAAAAATGACCGCCCAGAACCGGTCCAGTTTGAACGGCAATATCTGGGGCAGCAAGAAGTAGATGCACATCACCTGCAGCATCAGCGGGGTGCTGCGCATGATATAAATATAGAAGGAGATAGGGATGCGGATAGCTGGCCTTTTGGACATTCGTCCCTGCGCCACCAGGATGCCCAGCGGCAGCGATATGATAAGTGTCAGCGCAAAAATCGCAAAGGTCATGCCAACGCCGCTCATCAAAAGCGAGATAAGCTTCAAAAGGCGCGCGGGATCATTAAAGAATTTGATCAGCATCGTGGTCTCCTTGATATTAGATACAACATGGGGCGGATGCTTGATCCGCCCCATTCATGGAAGCGATGAGCGTATTCTTATTCTTGAGGAATGATTGAAATATTAGAGCCAAACCACTTTAAGCAAATCGTGTCCAACGTGCCGTCCTTCGCCATATCTTTCAGCGCTTGATCGACGGCATCGCGCAGTTCGGTGTCCTCTTTACGGAAACCGACGCAGAACAGGTCATCCTCCAGATCGCCGATGGTAGAAAGCGTCGCATCGCCTAAACTTGCGATACGGTAGTTGGCTACGACAAGGTCGATGGCGACGGCATCCACGTTGCCGTTTTGCAGGTCCATGATGGCCGTTTGATAATCAGGGTACGCCCGCACTTCCTTAAGCGAAGCCTTAAATTCGGCATTCTTCTCGCCGTCAACTACTTCCTGGGCAAAGGAGCCGGATTGCACCGCAACGATCTTGCCAGCCAAGTCCTCTTTGGTTTTGTACGCCGCGTCCTTGACCATCAGCCCGATTTTGTTATTCATATAGTCAAGCGACAATGCCATGCTCTGCTCACGCTCGTCGGTGTGAGACATGCCGTTCCAGATGCAGTCGATGTTTCCGCTCGTAAGCTCCATTTCCTTGGCGGACCAATCGATGGGCTGCAGGGTCAATTCCACCCCAAGACGCTTGCAGACCTCGCGCGCAAGATCAATATCAAACCCGACGATTTCGTTGTTTTCATCGCGATACCCCATGGGGGGGAAGCTGTCGTCCAAGCCAAGGATCAGCGCACCCTTTTGCTGGATGGCCGCCAGCGAACCTTCTGCGTGCGCACTCACACCCAGTCCAACCATTAATAGAAGAACCAAGCACAGTGCCAAAATCTTTTTCATTGATCCATCGCTCCTTCACTTTAGCTTGCTAACGTGCTAAATTTTAGCATGAATAGTCCCTCCTGTCAATGGGTATGATAAAAGATTGGGTTGGGTGCAGCTTACACGTTTTTTCATTTCAAAGTGCACCCAAGGCAAGTTTGTATCAATAATAATAGCCTTTGCAATCACCAGACTCAAACCAAATACAAAGAATCCGCCACTTCTAAGTGACGGATTCTTTGTGTTTGCCGCTGAACCGCGGTCCTATTCATGTTTCGCTTAACCGTTTTCTTTCTGTACCTTTACCTGATGGCCAGTCACCAATGCGAGGGCACCCGCGGCAAGGGTCAGGTAGGGGGCCAGAATGGTAATGCCGGCCGCTACCGGAGCATTGAGATTCGCGACTGTTTCGCGCTCGCCATTCTCTTTGCGCCTTTCAATGACGATGCGGGTTTTGCATGCTTCCTTAAAAAAGGAGGTGACTTTTTCCTTGGTTTCCTGTGTACAACAATTGTTGTGTTGCATTTTTGCGTGTTCCCCTCCATTTACTCGTCCTTGTTTTTCCAGTTCAACCAGGGAAGCAACAACGTCGCCGTTGTTTTTTTCCAGCAAGTGCAATGCTTCCTCATAGGTCACATCTGCTCTTTCGCGCAGGTAAACGGTTTTTTGCAGAATATCGTCAGTCATGGTGATTGGTCCTCCCTAAAAATAATGATTGCTTTGGACACACTCAGGATACCACGCAATTTAAAAAGATTCTTGTGAAACGGTTTAATGGAGGATTAGAAAAAACTGAGAAATTGTTATTTCCACCAAACTTTTTGAGAAAAAGTTTCTTCAGGATCATATCCAGATAAAGACTATACCAGCCTATGATGAATGTGATCCAGATGTACAACTTTCCCTGCTGCAGGCTGATGGCGGTATATTTCTTTATAAACTCCTCATTATGCCTAAAATCCATGTCTAGATATACGCCTTTTGTAAGCTTTTCCCAATACGCATACATGCCTTGCGCAAAAGTCTTTCCCCTCGCTTATATCCAAAGGTTGTCTGTGCAGCCATCAAATTGATGCTTTCATATGCTGGACAGATCATAATACGTATCCTGCTCGCCGTAAAGGTGGAACAAGAAAATGAAAGGGTAAAGGCGGGGGCGGTTCGGCGTGGTACCAAAACCGCCCTTGATATGCACGCTTAAATAAACCAGATTGTCATATAAATCATATGCGCAGGACAAGAAAAAAGTCATTGCTATCTTGACCGCGTCATCAGAAACAGATACAATTTCTATATTGTACCAAAATATACATGATACAGCGAAAGGGCATTTATGAAGAACTTGATCAGCTTTTTCAAAACGGACGACTCCTATCAGCAAGAGGTTTCCATATACAGGCCTATTGATGGAATCTTGGCCATTGCGGTGTTTGTACTTGTGATGATCGCCTACTATTGGATGGGGTTGTTGCAGGCAAATAGGAATATCTATCTTGGTGTTCCGGTGAACCTGTTCTTCATTGTGCTGTGCATACTGCTGGCAATCCTGAGAAAGAACGGGATCACCAGCCTGGGATTCAAAAAGAAACATGCAAAGGCTTCGTTACTATTAGGGCTGGTCGTGGGGCTCATGGTGGTGCTGGGCAACGGGGCAATCAGCCTGGGAAGCGGGGCCTCCTTTTCCCCTATTGGCTTGATTGTTTCAAGATTCTTTTACTACTTGGTCGTTATCTCTCTCATGGAGGAAATCGTTTTCAGGGGGTATATCCAGTCAAGGATCTTTGGGCTTGTGCGCAATAATTGGGCGGCGACCATCCTTAGCGCTGTGATGTTTATGCTCATGCATATCCCCTATCAGTTGGGCGCGGCTGGAATGGGCCTGATCGCCTTTACTCAAAGCAACTGGCTGTGGCTTGTGTTGGTATTCATGTGGCATATGGTGTTCACGTATCTATTTCGAAAATACAATTCCATTTATGCCCCAACGTTGTTTCATGCTTTGATGGATTGGGGAAATATCCTGTTCGCGTAACAACTTCTCACCTGACGGAATATGAAGCTTTTAGACGCTCAAAAATAGTGATGGCAGCTACAAGCAAATCCTAAGCAAATAGCCCGCTTGTTTCACAAGCGGGCTATTTGCTTATATAAACTATGCGGGAACATTTTTTGAAGGAGACGATCTTATGAAGATTCTTTATAACGCATCCGCAGTTGGCATCGGCGGCCGTGATGGCCAGGTATCCATAGAGGGCAGCCCGATCCATTTTGAAATGGCTTCCCCTCCCGAACTAGGAGGAAACAAACCCAACGGGTTTAACCCCGAGCAGCTTTTTGCCGCCGGGTATGCCGCCTGCTTTGGCAGCGCTTTGCAACACGTGATCAAGATCAAACGGCTGTCTGTCGCCGCGCCGGAAGTCCATGTGACCGTTGGTATCGGGAAGAATGAGGCAGCCGGCTTTACCTTGTCGGTGGCTATTGAGGCTGTGTTCAAGGGAGTACCGCAGACTGAGGCCGAAGCCATAGCCGCTCAGGCGCATCAAGTATGCCCTTATTCCAACGCTACCAGAGGCAATATTGATGTCACCGTTTCGGCAAGGGTCGAATGATGTTTTGCCTCTCCTTTTTCCGCTTTTGGCAAGCATGAACCGTTGAATAGTGATCCGATTTTATTGGAAAACTGTTTTCAAAACAGTGCTTAATCCAGTTATGAGCGGAAAAGGGAGGTTGATTTCTCATGCAGCAGGAGAACAAGGTCGGTGGCTTGACAAAACTGCCTTTGATGGCGTTGAAGGATATACCCAAGCCAAACGCGGATTCCAAGCAGATCACCGCGCTGGTCAAACAGGGCGGACGTATTACCGGCTATCAGTTGTCGGACGGCCGCATATTGAGTAAGGAAGAAGGCGTCCGGCTGGCCAGGGAAGGCGGCATTCTTGGAGTCGGCATTTCAACCAGGAACGGGAACGAGTATTTGAAGTCGCTGCCGGATGGAAGCGAAGGAAACAATTTAGGCAGTTTGCCCACTGTCAAACAATAGCGAAGAGAACATAAGCGAACCCTCATCGGAAGAAGCCGGTTGCAGCAGCAATCGACTTCTTCGCTTTTTCATGGTAAAATTATTCCGTCAAAAATGGATTGAGGTCGGAAGAATGCGGGAGTATTTCATAAGAACAGAGCGGATAGGCTTTTCCAAATGGAAGGAAGAAGACGTTGATTTGGCATGTTCTTTATGGGGCGATGAAAACGTTACAAGATTCATATGCGCAAGCGGCAAATTCAAAGAGCAGGAGATACTTGCAAGATTGCATCTGGAAGTTGAAAATAATCAAAAGTATGGAGTCCAATATTGGCCGATCTTCTATTTGGAAAATGAGGACCTCATTGGCTGCTGTGGCTTGCGCCCCCACGACCTGAAAGAGAATGCATACGAAATCGGCTTCCACCTGCGGGAAAAATATTGGGGGAAAGGCCTTGCGACCGAGGGGGCAAAGGCAGTGATCCATCATGCATTCCATGTGTTGCCTGCAAAGGATCTGGTTGCCGGACACCACCCGCAGAACACCGGGTCCAAAAGAGTCTTGGAGAAATTGGGATTCCGTTATATAGGCGATCGGTATTATGCGGCTACGGGATTATACCACCCGTCCTATCAGTTTTTAGTAAATGAGCTTGATGCAGGGCTGTGCCCGAATGTTTATTAAGTGGAGGCTTTCACATGAAAACATTTTCTAGGCCGCCTGAATTTCCAAACGAAGCATTTGTTCAAAAAGCAATCGAACAATACTTTACCGCTAATGGTTATGAGATTGATGGAGCCGGACAAATTGATCTGAAAGCTTGGAAGAACAAAGAAGACTGGGTAATTGAAGCAAAAGGGATCACAAAAGCTATTAGAGTAGATTTTAATACTTGTATGGGGCAACTAATCGGCCATATAGATAATGAAAATACAAAATACGCTATTGCGCTACCAAGAACAGAAGAATACATATACCAATGCAAAAACCTGCCTGATTTCATCCGCAGAAGATTGGGTTTGCATATAATTTTTGTAGATGGCAGCGGGAAAGTAAATATAACTTATCCTGGTGAAAGTATTGAGGGCTAAGAGATATAATGACAGTCACTAAGTATCACTCAGCGAACTGCATGGGAGGCACGAGTCATTTGGACCGTTTGGAAAGCTTGCATGCAAAGCTTCAATCTTTGGTGATCTTCCGTGGTTTATTGGACGATCCCGTTTTGCATCTGCTGCCGGCGATGCTTTCGCAAGGCGGCAAGAACACGGCTGCAAAAATAAGCGATTATGCTGATTTTGCATCCCTGCTCTTTCTAGAAAATGATAATCTGACGGACTATATTTGGGACCGCGTTTTGACGAATGAAAACGTTTATGTATTAAAATGCGCCCGCAAGGAGCAGCCAGGCCCCATCCTGGAGGAATGCCTATGCAGTGAACTGAAGATATTGGAAGAGATTTCCCAGCTCACCGGGCAGGAGATCAAAATGGGAATAGGCTTTGAAGGATATTTGGCCGAATGGGCAAACGGGCACATCGACTTTGCCCGGGATTACAAATACATGATCGATCATATTTCCACCCTGGGCTACGGCGTGTTCCTAAAGCACCGTATGTTCTTCGTTTCAGATCATCAGATCACCCCGGTAAAGTCCCCCGATATGGTGCGGCTTTCCGACCTGAAAGGGTACGAGGCGGAGCGGCAAGCCGTCATTGATAATACGGTGGCGCTTTTGAACGGAAAGCCGGCTGCCAACGCGCTTTTGTATGGGGATGCCGGAACGGGAAAATCCTCCACGGTCAAGGCGGTAGTCAATGAATTTGCGGACCGGGGCTTGCGGCTTATTGAGATCAGGAAAAATCAATTGATGCAGATCCCGGCGATTATTGAAAGCTTGCATCAAAACCCCCTGAAGTTCATTTTGTTCATCGACGACCTTTCCTTTGCCAAGAGCAACGAGGAAATCGGCGCGCTCAAAGCGGTGCTGGAAGGAAGCGCCGCCGCCAAATCCTCCAATATCGCCATCTATGCCACCAGCAACAGAAGGCATCTGATTCATGAAACATTTTCCGACAGAGGCGATGACGATGTTCACCGGAACGAGACCATGCAGGAGCAGCTGTCCCTGTCGGACAGGTTTGGCCTGTCGGTGAACTTCTTTAAACCCGACAAGGAAAAATACCTAGCGATCGTGAATGCGCTGGCAAAGCAATATGGCGTCAGCGAGACGGCAGACCTCGACCTGATGGCGGAAAGGTACGCCCTGGAACGTGGAGGGCGCTCGCCGCGGGTCGCCCGCCAGTTTATTGAGTATTTGAAGAGTCTGGCGGAATAGCGTGTACCGCAAAAAAGGAGCGGGATAGATCGCCTACCCCGCTCCTTTTGATTGGTGCCGCTTGGCCTATTTCAGCAATGTCACCGTTGGCGCTGTTAATACGCCCGCCGGGCGCAGACGGTATTCGTAGCACCACCTGTCGCCTGTGGTACGCCAGGCCGAGGGGCCGTGCCAATGCCACTTGTCATCCGCGTTGTGCAGTGCACCGAAGCTGTTAAATCGGTTGCCGTACAAGCTGATATCCAGCTTATGCGCACCGGGCGCTACATTTTGGAACACATAGTCATAAGGCGCGTAGACGATAAGCCCGCTTTCCTTATCATCCAGTGCCACGCGCAGCAGCGCGCCGCGGTAGTTTGGGATATGCACGCATACATCCCCGCCGCCGCAATCAAACGTTGCATGGTAGGTAATGTTTGCACCGTAAAAAGGCATGCCCTGGGCCGCGCTGTCACCGAAGGCCAGCGTCCTGGGCTTTTCCATGAGCACCGCGTCACGGCCCAAAAGGCGCACGCCAAAGTCGCCCAGCAGGTAGCACCATTCGATGTTGGCGCGGCGGCTGAAGGGGATGGCGACGGTCAGTATGTTTTCTCCGGCCATGAGGGCAGGCATCGCTACGGTCTTGATAGCCTTATCGGTGAACCATCCGTCCACACGGCTTTCCAACGGCTGGCCGTTAAGGGAAAGCTTCACACGCTCGGCATCCTCTATGGCCAGCTTCGCGCCGAAAACCGCCAGCTCGCTGCGGATCAAAAAGCGCAGCGTCACCGTATGCTGCGGTGGCTCATCCGGCACGACCCAGGGCTGGGCCACAGCGTCCTGGCGCGAGGGCCAGCCTAATTGGGCGCGGAATACATTGTCGGCGCGCAGCAGCTCTTCCTTGGGCATCCATGGGCCGTCGTCCAGATTGCTTTCCGCCATATCCAGCAAAAGTACGTTGGGCTCGCTGAGCGTATAGGGCAACACATGGCCGATGGCGATGGGTTGCGCATCACAGGCCTTCCTTGCCTGAACGGCGGATACAGCCTGGCCAGGCTCCAGCAAGATCAATAAGCTGTCGTGATCCCAGAGGGTATAAGTGATGACGGTGCTGCCGTTTTGGTATTTGCAATCAAGTGGCATGGTCGTACCACTCAGCGTATCATAGAGTGTGGGCCTCCACAGACCCTTCACCGTGATATGGATCTCCTGAGCCTGGGGTACATCCTTGTTGGAATCAGGCTCACCTTGTGCGATGAACAGCCACTTGTTGACCCCGTCGATGCGAAGCTGCGTGATCAGATTGCCTGTCATGCTGCCATCATCGTTTCGAAGGCCTACGATGCGGGCGGTTTCAAGGCTGCTCAGCACGGCGGATTTTTCGTAGGGCAAAAGCTGCGCATCCTTAAAAAGGCGAAGGCCGTCGTTGCTTGGCACCGCGTCCACAAGCTCCGGTGCTTCGCCCAGCACAATAAGCCTTCCCCCGGCCTTCACAAAATCCGCAAGTCGCTTTAAGGTACTTGAGCGGATCGTTTTCAGCCCCGGAAGGATGATCACGTCGTAAGCCATCTGGCCGACTTTTAGCGGAGCGCCGCCCTTTTCACATTGGATGGGCAGGAGCGATTCGCTGATGAAGTCGAAGTCAATGGCGGCTTTTACGAGCCAATCGGTAAGGAACTGGAAGTTACTATCCATCTGACTGCGTATAAGCTCTGTCTGTTCCTTGGGTCCCCAATAGAGCCAGTAGCTTTCCACGGGATGGATGACACCCACGTGCACTTCGGCCCTGCCCCTGGTCAGCGCCGTGTTTACCCTGGCAAAGTGATCCTCCACATAGGCGTATTCCTTGTACCAGGGAGACTGGTAGTTGATGCTGGCGGGATAATCACGCTTGGCCTCCCCCGCCATGGATACCCAGGAAAGGTGCGGCACCCGCACGGTGACGCCCAGCGCTGCCTGCCAATCGCCCTGGAGCTTGTGGCCCCTGAAATCAAAATCCCAGTTGGTCACGCCATAAAGCTCGGAGAGCACGCCGCTTTTGCCAAACTGCCGGGAGGCGGACTGGGCCTGCTTGGCGGTGGTGAATTCGTAACTGTCGCACAGCATATCGATGCCGGGCAAGCCAAAGCCGCGGTAGGAGCGCATGGCCTCCCCCAGCGCCGCCGTCTGGCTATGAAGCGTGGGCTCCTCCATCATGTGGCCTGTGAGCATCAGCCCATGCTCAGCGCACCACTTGCCGCAGTTGTCGGCAAAGGCCACGGCAAACCGCTCGGCAATGTGGTCGTGATAGCGGTAGCGCGCCTGAGATACACGACCCCCGGGAAGCTCCCAGATCAATTCCGGCAGCTTAGCCAGGATATCATCCTGATAGGCGGCGGTGTAGCTTTCGGGGATGTCGTCGGTCCAGGGCAGGATCACATCGCTTACATCATGGGCAAAGTTCAGCGTCGTCTTGTGGGAAAACTGTGGTTCGTCCGTGAACATAGCGGGCACCGTTTTGCCAAAATCCCCGCCGCATGCCTGCAGATAGGCCTCATAGGTGACCTCGATAAAGCGGTCGATGGCGCGCTTGTCCAACGTATTTACGTAGGTCTGGTTGTTGTACCAGGGATTTTCACTGGGCGTTTCAAGATAAGCGTTCCAAAGGCGGCCCTCACAACGCTCGCCGGGCGCCACGTGCCGGTAGTTATTAAGACTTCCATCGTCGGAAAGCACGACGTCATAGCTTGCGATCAGCCGGCCATTGCCCGTTTTGGCAGCCCTCGCCGAAGAATCGGTCATACCGGAGGGGGCGGCATGATAATCCCTGGCAGTGAAGAGCAGATAACGCGCCCGGTATTGCGGGTCTTTTGTCACAAGCCCGCCCGCCGCCCCCGAGGGCCAGCGGTCTTCGTCATACAACCAGGCCAGCATACGGTTTTCCTTGGCCTTTGCAATACAGTCGCGCACCAGGCGCATATGTTCTTCGCTCAGATACGGCGTAGCCATGCCGGTGCGCACATGCATGTGAAAGCCGCCAAACCCCATTTCATGGAGCACGTCGATCTGCCTTAAGAGCTCCGCGCTGTCAAGGGCGCAGTTCCATGCCCAGAAGGGGGTACCGCGGTACTCCGAGGTGGGATCTTTAAAAAGCGCCAGGCTGAGCTTTTCCGTCCTGTTGTTTTCGTACATCTTCTTCTCTCCCAAATAGGAATGCTTTCTTTATGCATTCGATGGACAGCACGGGATTCCTACCAGCCGACGCATTTTCTTCCAAAGAGCGGACTGTTGCAGCGTAACAAAAAGGCTGCCCGTATACGGACAGCCCTATGCAACCGGTGCTTTACAGCCAGGGGATCTTTACATTGCTGCTATACTTATCCCAGGCAGTGCCGAAGATCTTGGACAGCATCTTTTCTTCTTCCGGGGCGTACATTCTGGAGCCGATATAGACCACCAGCCCAATGAGGGCGCCCAGCCAGGTATTGAGCAGGAAGCCCACCCATGGCAGCACAAACAGCGCCACTCCCGTATACAGTGGGTGCTTCACAAGTGCGTACGGCCCGCTGGTGATCAGCTCCTTGCGGGGAATCTTTGTGAGGATCAAGAACACCGACCATGCCCAGATGATGACGCCAGGAACCAGCATGATGAGTGAAATCACTTTCAATACATCCGGCGGGCCGCCAACGCTGAATACGGACGGGAAAACAATGTTCAGGACCACACCGGCCACAAGGAACGGCAGCGCGAGCCGTCCGATCTCCTTGCCGCTGCCCACAAGCACTTTTAGTTTCATGCGCTTCCCTCCGATATGTAGGATGTTAATGGTAGTATATTTACCATTATACTCCCAGAAGGTAAAATTTACAAGAAGGTTCATTATGGAGGGCTACTATGTGTTTGAATGGTGAAAGGATCACCGTCGCGGCAGAAGACCCTCATTCTTCCGACGCAGAAATGCTGATCTGGGAGCTGTCAGTATCTTTGAAGGTCATAACAGGCGACAGCGGTCAAAGCTCTTTTCATATGGAGGACCTTTGCGATAGCCGAGCGCTGTTCGCCATTGCGCGAAATCATAAAGGGGAAGCCATCGGCTGCGGAGCCTTGCGCCCCATGGATGAAAACATCGGAGAAATCAAGCGCATGTACGCCAGACCAAATACCTCAGGCGTTGGAAGCAGGCTGCTTCTTTTCCTGGAGCAGCAGGCCCGCTCACTGGGATATGGCGCCCTGCGCCTGGAGACTCGGCGTAAAAACATCCGGGCTGTGTCCTTCTATGAACGCAATGGTTATCAGCAAGCAGAAAACTATGGCCGATATATAGGGCGTGAAGAAGCCGTGTGTTTTGAAAAGCAGCTCTTCCCACACCAAATATAACTGCTCACATATTCCTGTTGACTTCCTTACTTTTCCATGTAAAAATGCAGGTGTACTTTCAGATGAGAATTGCAAAGGAGGAATACATATATGGAAAAGCAGGTGCGGATGAAGCTGAGAACAGTGGTGCTTGATTGTTCAAACGCTGAGGAGCTTTGCGCCTTTTACGAAAAGTTTCTGGGTTGGAAGCTCAGCTACAGCGAGCCGGGGTGGCTGCTTATGCGGGATCCCAGCGGCGGGACCGGGCTGGCCTTCCAAACGGAAGAAGAGTATGAGCCGCCCAAATGGCCGGAGGAGCCTGGCAGCCAGCAGAAGATGGAGCACCTCGACTTTTTAGTGGAGGACCTGAAGGCCGCGGCCCAGCATGCCACCGATTGCGGGGCCACGCTTGCGCCCACGCAGTTCCTGGACTTTGTAAAAGTATTTTTTGATCCCGCAGGACACCCTTTCTGCCTGTTCGAAGACCCGAGATACGTTTGGGACGCTCCCAAAGAAAAATGATCCATCACGTCATCACCGGCCGCGTTTTCAAACACAACCAAACAGCATGGGCAGCATAGGATATAAAGGGCAGGCCATGCCTGCACCTTATAAGTCAATCGGAGTGAAACAAATGCTGCTCGAAGATACAAGCAATAACGGCACCACCGGCGGCGAAACCGGAACCACCGCTGTAAAAGCCATCGCGAACGTTGCAGGCAGCCCTGCCTTCCCCCGCATCCGCGGAACGGTTACCTTCAAGGAAGCCCAGGGAGGTACCTTTGTACAGGCGGATATCGCAGGCCTGCCGCAAACGGCTTCCAACTTTTTCGCCTTCCATCTTCACTCGGGAAACTGCGGCGGAGGGCCTACTATGGAGGTTTCCGAAGCCGGAACGGATTATTTCCCCCAGTCCGGGGAGCATTACAACCCCCAAAACCTGCCGCACCCGGAGCATGCGGGAGACTTCCCCGTGCTGCTGGCGGCGCCTACAAAGGGCGGCTCGGCACACCTGAGCTTCTTTACCCCTAGGTTCACTGTGGCGGAGGCCGTCGGCAGAGCCGTCGTCATCCATGTAAACCCCAACGATTACAGGACGCAGCCCGCAGGAGATTCCGGTGCAAAGATCGCCTGCGGAAACGTAGAGGCAAGGGGAATGAGGGAATAAACGTGAACAGGGCCGCCCGTTTTCACGGCGGCCCTGCTTTTTATCTCCCTAGCAATTATTAAAGCCCATATAGGCCCAGTGGATCCGTACGCAGCGCCCTCTCATACAAGCCCACCACATCAGAAACTTTAAAGAACATGCATTTGCTTTTTCCAATCATGGTATCCCGGATGTACTTAAGGCGGTAAGCCTCGTCCTGTATCTTGTACCAGGCCTTTACGGGCGGGATGCCAGTTTCAACAAACCACATGTCTTCCGGATAATGCGCTTTCACAGCTTCGGACGGGGCAAACAGGTTCCGGACCGAATCCGGCAGTTCCGCTTCCATGTAGTGCATGCTGGATAGCCTGTAGATATCCACGCCCATCAAGAGGCCATAGCCGCCGTTGTCTATCAAATGG
The DNA here is from genome assembly GCA_023391725.1 of Bacillota bacterium. GTDB lineage: Bacteria > Bacillota > Clostridia > Christensenellales > Aristaeellaceae > JAEWAH01. Next base: position 13,773 of record JAEWAH010000070.1, read on the forward strand.
CTGAACCCCTGGCTGTGGATTTCCTTATCCTTTCCCCAGGCGCAGACGCGGAACATTCCCTCCCCAGTGAGTACGTCAGGCCGCCTTTGAAAGGTATCGGCGATGACTCCCATGCCGCTTCTTTCCCTGTGATCGGGGGCAAGCACTTTCAGCTTCATCACAAGCCCTCGGCTTCTATCTTCCGGTGTAAGCGGCTGAGGCGGGGATATCCGAAAGGCCGGCATAACAATGGCGCCATTTTCCCCTACCACGTTTTGAAGCGCCTGGATGACGGCGTCGGCCCCACCCTGCACAGGACCGAAGCTGCTCAAAGAGCTATGGACCTCCACCATCATGCTGCTTGTAAGGCCTGCCTCTTTCAACCCGTTTTCAATATCCTTTTGGGACAGGAAAGCCACACGTTCCATTGCGTTCCCTCCATATGCGGTATTCACTTAAGCCGTCTTGCTTCCGTCAAAAAAAGCAAGCAGCCTTTCCCCTTGGGGAAGGCTGTTGCCTTTTCAAGCACATGCTTGCATTTTGAGTTTAAAACAGATGAAGCGCCGTGGCCCTGGACAATGTTTCCTTTTTCGCAGGGAGCAGCGACACCAGAAGGCTGTAGACGTGCTGGGAAGCCAGCCTTTCAAAAGGCGCGATGCGCCGAAGCGCCACAAGGCCAAGGATTGCCAGGACCAGCGGGATCAGATCCACATGGGAGATGCTGAAGCTCAAGGCTACCAGCGCGCACCAGCCCCACTCCGCTAGCACGGAAAGCCCCAGAGCGGACATGTTCTTCTTACGCGCGTCCGGCGCCGATTTAAGGTACGAAACAAGCAGCAGCAGCGCCCTTACGACCACTGTTAAGCAAACGATGGAATACGCCACGCTCATGATCCATGAAAGGATTTCTCTCACCACCCACGCCTCCTTCTGTGCACAGCAGTATGTTCACAACACTAACAGGGATTTCCTCGAAAAGCTTACAGCCCGGCGATGGCAATCTCTCCAATATCCACGGAAGGGCTTCCCACATTGCTGCCAGGGAACTTCAGGTCTGCACCCATAGCGCGCACCTGCTTGAGCATCTCATAAAAATTTCCTGCAATGGTGATTTGTTCGACAGCCTCGCCTTTTTTCCCTGCTTTTACAGTAAATCCCTTGGCGGAAAGGGAGAAATCGCCGCTGACGCTGTTTGCACCGCTATGCAGGCCTTCCAGCTCAGTAAGCACCAGCCCATCCCCCATCTGTTCCATCAGCCCCTCCAAGGAAAGGGAGCCGGGAGCAAAGAAGAAGTTGGTGGGGGCCACGCGCACCGGCGCGCCGTACCCGGCCTTGCTGGCGTTGCCCGTGGTCTTGACCCCGTCTTTTTTGGCGGTTTTCAGGTTATACAGAAGGGTTTTAAGTTCGCCTCCATCGATGACGGCCTTTGTCCTGGACGCCACGCCTTCGGCATCAAAGGGCCGGCTGCCTTCGCCGTGGGGCAGCAGGGGATCATCCATGAGCGTCACACAGTCCGCTGCGATCTTCTCCCCCACCCGGCCCTTCAGCAGGGAAAGGCCGTGCTGGGTATTTTCTGCGGAGAAGATGCCGGAGAAGGTGTCCAGCAGGTCTGCCATGGCGCGGTTTTCCAGGATCACGCGGTATTTGCCGCTGGTAACCGCCTTCCCCGAAAGGCCGAATACGGCCGTCTTTACCGCCGAATCAGCCAGAGCCTGATAGTTGAGCGCTGAAAAGTCGTGGCCGATGGCAATATCAAAAGCGGTGCTGGCCTTGTCGCCTTCCCTGGCGATGGCCTGCAAATATGCGCCGCAGTAATTACCCTCATAAGCGATATCCAGCCCGTAGCTGTTTTTGATGCGCACCGCGCCGTGGCCGGTAAGCACCGTGTTGTACTTGACCTGCGTAACACGTGGGTCGGCAGTCAAAGCCGCCTTTTCCATGTTCAGCACAAAATCCAGCTTCTGCTCGGGGGAGACGCTTTCCAAAGCCGGATTGTACGTATCTACCTTGGGATAAGAAGGATCCCCGGCGTAGATTTCTTGTACGTCTTCATCCTCCGTTAAGGCGGCGCTTTCCTTAACGCCTTCCACCAGCTGGCCGATGGCTTCATCATCCATCACCTCGGTGGAAGCATACCCCATCTTTCCCCCGTAAAGCCCGCGCAGGGAAAGGCCGCAGGTTACGTTCACCGCATATTCGATGATCTCCTTCTGGGCAGAAACGGCCTTGAAGCTATCCCCGGAGGCGATATAGGCTTCCGACGCCGTGATCCCGGCTTCCGCCGCCGCCTTCATAAGCTTTTGCAAAAAAGCATCCAATGTCATTTTCCTCTCCCCCTTCCTACCTGCCGCCCACGGTGAGACGGCTGACGCGGATCATGGGCTGGCCCACGTTAGTGGGCACGCTGCCGGATAAGCTTCCGCACATGCCCTGAGACATCTGCATATCTGTGCCCACACGGTCGATCCTTTGGAGCACTTCGGACCCGCGCCCGATAAGGGACGCACCCCGCACGGGAGTGTCGATCTTGCCGTCCTTTACCAGATAGCCTTCCATGACGTTGAAGTTGAACTCGCCTGTGGCGGGGTTCACGGAGCCGCCACCCATGCGTCGGGCGTAAAGTCCGTCGCCCATGGTGGCGATCATCTCTTTTTCATCATCGTGACCTGCTGCAATATAAGTGTTGCGCATGCGGGAAGTGGGGGCATAAGCGTAACTTTCCCTACGGGCGCTGCCAGTCACGGGCATGTTCATGCGCCGCCCGTTCAGCCGGTCGATCATGTAGTTTTTGAGGATGCCGTTTTCAATGAGCACCAGACGGGTGGTGGGATTGCCCTCATCGTCGATGTTCTCGCTCCCCCATTCGTTGGGCATGGTGCCGTCATCAATGGCCGTCACGCAGTCCGCCGCAACTTTTTGTCCCAGCTTTCCGTTGAACTCGCTGGTGCCGAAAGCCACCACTGTGGCTTCCAGGCTGTGACCGCAAGCCTCGTGGAAAATTACCCCGCCAAAGCCGTTGTCGATAACTACCGGCATCACGCCTGCCGGGCAAACCGGGGCGTGGAGCATGGTGACAGCGATTTCCGCTGCTTCCTTCCCAACCTTTTCCGGGTCCACCCGGTGGTCAAACAGTTCAAAGCCCGTCATGGCCCCGGGGTTGGAAACGCCAGTTTGATTTTCCGTACCGTTGGAGGCGACGGCGGAGCAGCCCATACGGGAATAGACTCTTCTGTCGGAAGTGAAAAGCCCCTCGCTGTTGGCGATCCACACATCCTGCTCTGAATCCGAATAGTTCAGGACCACCTGCTTGACGTCCGGGAAGGCGGAAGCCGCGGCGTGAGCCGCCCGGAGCTTTTCCACTTTCTTTGCGCCCTTCACTGTAGAGGGCAGATATTTGATTGGATGGATAGAAATCGTTTCTTTGGGCAAAAGCTGCTTGGGTATACCGGCCCCGCCGGCTTTTACGGCCGCAGCCGCGCGCCTGGCACACTCCATGAGCCCAACCCTTGTGGTATCGTTGGTGTATACGTATACGGCGCCAAGGTCACGGTAAACTCGGATGCCAGCACCGTGCCTTCTTCCGCTGGTGGCCGTATCCACTTTGCCGCCCCGCATCAGCAGGGTATGGTTGCGCCTGTCCTCCAAAAAAATTTCGGCAAAATCCCCGCCGGTCTTCATGGCTTCCGCCAAAACCTCCTGCGCCACTTGCTTTTCCAGCATGCGCGTCCCTCCTGTTTGCTCTTTATCGTAGTATATCCTGGCACTCCCTGCGCTTTACGCGATCAGGGCGGAAAGATCGATATCCTGAAGTGACGGGGCGGCAACCGTCGCACCCGGATGCCTTGCAGCGGACCCCACGCCCAGCACCCGCATGCCGCCACTCAACGCCGCGTCTACACCAGCGTCCGCGTCCTCCACCAC
>JAEWAH010000081.1 GCA_023391725.1 Bacillota bacterium
GCCCGGGGGCCTTGGTCGTTTTCAGGGGGATATGGGGAGTGCAGGGGGGAGTTAACACGGTGGGCGAACGAAGTGAGCCTGAAGCTTGCGAAGGCGCAGCCGGAGCAGGCGGAACACCGGACAAGCGAAGCGCAGTTCAGTGCGAAGGGGGGAATCGAAATCCCCCCTCCTGCGTCCTCGTCAACCCGAAAGCGGCGTGCCGGGCCGTCGCGCCCTACGGTCAACCACCCCGTCCGGCTCCGCCGTCCACCCCTCCTCTGGAGGGGAATGGAACGGGTGCTCGCAGCGCACCACACCTCATCCGGCGCTGCGCGCCACCCGCCCGAAGGGTGAGCGCAGCGAACCTTACGCAGTGGAGCGCAGCAAAACTGCGAAACACCGGCCTATCGCAGCGACGGACGGTGCGAAGGCTCTCCAGGGGAAGGCAAGCCCAAAGGCTTCACGGGAAGATGCAAAATACCATGCAAAAAGCGGCGCGGCCAAAGCGCCCTACGGCTCCAGACCCTTTGCACAATAACTATGGTAACTAAAGACAAAACGATCCACCGAGTGTATAATAAACAATGGCGCGCCTTTCATGGCATGTGAGGAGGACTACAAGTGAAGGAACCCATTTTGGTGATCCTGGCTGCCGGCATGGGCAGCCGCTACGGCGGCCTCAAGCAGATGGACCCCATGGGTGATAACGGAGAACTGATCATCGACTATTCGCTGTACGACGCCTATCAGGCGGGGTTTCGGCGGGTGGTGTTCATCATCAAGAAAGAAAATGAGGAAATGTTCCGTCAGTTGATCGGGGACAGGATGGCGGAGCATATGGAAACGGCTTATGTTTTCCAGGATCTTTCCATGCTCCCCCCTGGCTTTTCCGTGCCGGAGGGGCGCAAAAAGCCCTGGGGAACGGCTCACGCGGTGCTATGCGCCAAGGATCAGGTAGACGCGGCTTTTGCCGTGATCAATGCCGACGATTTTTATGGCCGGGATGCCTATACGCAGGTGTATGATTTTCTAAAACAGGCGCAGGCGGGAAGCGGCGAATCCTGCGCCATGGTGGGCTATTCCCTGGAAAATACCCTTTCCGACAACGGTTCCGTGGCCCGGGGAATCTGCGAGGTGGACGGGGCGGGAAATTTGCAAAGCATCTGCGAACGCACCCACATCATCAAGACCATTGAAGGCCCTCTGTACACGGAGGACGGGCAGACCTACCACCGCCTGCCGGAAAACGCGATGGCATCCATGAACCTGTTTGGGCTTACCCCCAAAGTCTTTCAGGATTTTGAGCGAGAGTTTGAAAACTTTCTGCGGGAGACGATGCCTAAAAATCCCCTTGGCGCGGAATTTTATCTTCCGGTGGCTGTGGGCAGCGTGCCCAAAGCAGGCCACGGCCAGGTGAAAGTGTTGCATTCCACCGGCCGCTGGTACGGTGTCACCCACCGCGAGGACCGGGATACCGTGGTGGCCGCCCTGCGCCGCATGACGGCACAGGGGATGTATCCCGCAAGGCTTTGGGAGTAAATAAGCACCTCTTCAGTCGCCTGCGGCAGCTAGCCACTCGGCTTGCTCAATCGTCGCACTGCTGCGCAGCGCTTGCATTGCTCGTTTCGCAAGCTTCCTCCGCTCCGCTTCATCCGCCACAGGTGGCGCGAAGCTCCGGAACCCAGGGGGAAGCCTTTTTTGTTTGCCTTCATCAAGCTGGCCTTTGCACACGGTATCCTTATAGGGCATAACCTGAAACAGGAGAGAATCGCCTTGCCGTTCCTTAATATACTGCAGGCGCATGATTTCCTTTCTTACTCCCGCAAAAGATTCATTTCCCCCGTTTTTGTCGAAAGAAAAGGTGAAGCACTTGGAACAGGCAGGAATGATTGTAGGGATCCTGGGTGGAATTCTGGGCGCGGTGGGCGTGGTGGCCAGCATTATCCTGGGCGCCATCGCGTGGAAACGCACCCGAAAGCAGGACATCGTTTCGGATGCCTCCCAAGAAACCGTGCTCCAGGTGGATATCGCCTATATCAAGCGCGGCATTGATGACATCAAGACCGAACAGCACGACATGCATGAAAGCTTTGGACGGCTTTCAGAGCGGGTAACCCGGGTGGAGGAGGCCGCCAAATCCGCCCACAAACGGCTAGATGAGCACATTGGCCTTCTGCCCCGGGAGGCGGAACCGCGCAAGTGCGAAGTGGATTTCCCAGAAAGCAAAAATGGTTGACCAACCCGTTGCGCGGCCATCCCGTGCCATCTCATATAAATCTCTCACGGTGCCCGGCTGCCCCCGGGATCATGCAGCCGGAATAGTCAAGATAAAAACACTTCTGCAAGCAATGCAGAAGTGTTTTTTATATAGCCGGTAATCGGTCGAGGTCCCTTCTTTTTAAGCAGAAAACCTCGCCTTCGCCCGCACGACCGGCCTTCCATATACTTGCTATCACCTTGCAAGTCTTTACTCCGTGGTGGTCAGACCCGTCAGCAATTCCCTGTATTCCGGCTCATCCTTTTCATTGATCAAAAACACCAGGTAATCATCGGCGCGGATAAGCGTCTCGCCGGAGGGAATGATGTCTTTCCCCTCCCGCCGGATGGCGATGAGAAGGCATTCCCTGGGGAAGGGCAGGCTCTTTACCGCCTGTCCGGCGGCCTTAGAATCAAAATGCACGATAAGTTCCAGAATGATCTTTCCGCCGCGGACCTTCTCTGCCGTCTGCTCCTTGAGGCCCGCCAGCTGGTTTTCCAGCAAGGAATCATAGATGGGCTTCGTTTTTGTGATATCAGCGGTCACAAACGCCACCAGGGAAACCAGCAAAAGAGGCAGCAAATTGGTAAAGGAGCCTGTCATTTCCAGCAGCAGCACCACCCCCGTAAGCGGAGCGCGCACGATGGCGGAAAAATAGCCGGCCATGGCGATGATTACAAAATTATTGAACAGCACGGGGTCGATTCCCCACCAAGTGATGGCGGCATTACCTGTGACAGCCCCGATGGCGGCGCCCAGAATCAAAAGCGGGAAAAAGATGCCCCCCGGCGCGCCGGAGCCAAAGCTTATCATAGAGAACAGGAATTTCACCGCCAGGATCAACAAAAGAAGCGGAATGCCGGTGGAAGGAGTCAATACTTCCAGCACCGCATGCCCCCCGCCCAGTACCACGGGGAAGGTGAGCGCCAGCACCCCCGCCAGCAGGAAAGGGAGGATAGGCCTGAACTCAGGTTTCAACCAGCGGGGCTTCTTGTACAGGGCTTGAGTCTTTAATAGGATCCGGTTATACAGCGCGCCAAAACAGCCCAGCGCCACACCCAGAAGCAGAAGGAGCCAATAGTCTTTAAGGGGGATAATTTCCGGCGTCCTGAAAGAAAACACCGGGGCCATGCCAAACACCAGCTTGGAAACCATATCCGCCGCGATGGCCGAGACCATGGTCACCAGCAGGATCAGGGGGGATATATACTTGAAAATCTCCTCCACCGCAAACATGGCCCCCGCCAGGGGCGCGTTGAACGCGGCGGCCAGACCGGCGCTGGCTCCTCCGGCGATAAGAATGCGTTTTTCAGTCCGGGAGGAGGCAAATTTTTCGCCTAACCCCTGAGCCACACAGGCGCCCAGCTGGATGGAGGGACCTTCTCTCCCCAGGGACAGCCCCGCCAGAATGGAAGCCGCGCCACCCACCACTTTCGCTAAAAGGGTCTTAAGCCAGGGCGTATTGAACAATCCCAGGATGATCCCCTTCACCTGAGGGATGCCGCTGCCGCCGATACCCTTATAACGGGCCGACAGCAGGCCCACGGCGTAGCCCATCACGGCAAGCAATAAAAAAAGAGCCGGGATCAGGATGGGATGGAGCCTGAAATACCCGTAAGCCTTTGTGGAAAGCTCCTCCGCCTCCATCAATAAAAGGCGGTACAGCGTTGTCACGACCCCGGCCAGCACCCCGACGCAAACGCCTTTGCCCATCAAAGAGAGCCTGCGGGAATGAAGGCCGATGGCCTCGTGGTAGTGATTAATCTCGTTTTCCTGCATGGGAAATTTCGCCGTCCTGTGCACATTAATTCAA
>JAEWAH010000129.1 GCA_023391725.1 Bacillota bacterium
GACCTGGTTGGCGTCCCAGATGCTCTCCAGTTGCTTGAAGTGCTCGCTCAATTCCTCGCGCCTGTTTAAGCCCAGGGAAACGATAAGCGCGTTGATCACCGACAGCGGCGCCGCCAGGGAATCCACAAAAGAAGCCATGTCCGTGCGGGCGGCCAGGCATACATGGGCCACTTCCTTTAGCGGGGACATGGGGCCGTCGGTAATGCCCACCACCTGCGCGCCTCGGGACTTGGCAAAGCGCATGCCCTCCAGGGTGCGGGTGGAGTAGCGCGGGAAGCTGATGCCGATGAACACATCGTTTTCATGCACCCTGGCGATCTCCTCGAACACGTCGGGGGAGCCGGTGGAGACAAGATGCACATTGTCGAAGATGTAATGCAGATAATAGCCCAAAAACTGGGCCAGCGGCGCGGCGGAGCGCAGGCCCATCACATAGATGGCCCCCGCGCCCAACATGCGCCGGACCACATCATCAAAGGCGTCGGCGTCGATCTCTTCGATGGTGGTGCGAATGTTCTGCATATCGGCCTTGAGCACTGTGCGAAGCACCGCGCTACGATCGATCTCCGAAGACATTTCAAACCGCTGCACCGCGGTAAGCCGGTGGCGCACCAATTCCTGCAAAGAGCGCTGCAGCTGCGGATACCCTTCATATCCAAGGGCGGCAGCAAAGCGAACCACGGTGGACTCGCTTACGCCTACATTCTCCCCCAAACGGGACGCGGTCATGAATACGGCTTTGTCATAATGCTCAACAATATATTCGGCGATGCGCCGGTGGCCTTTGGAAAGGCGTTTGCCGCTTTGATTCAGGCGGCGAATGATATCCTGCATATCCTGCATGGGGGATTCCTCCGAGCGTTATTTTGCACCGGCGCCATTGCCGGCACACCAGCTTTCATTATACCGGAGCAATCCATAAATTGCAAGCACCCCTTCACCTTTCCTGCAGGAAATCCAGGCAACTCTCATAAGATTCCCCCGGATGCAAAAGAAAAGTGCAAGTCACATGCCCTTTTTGCAGGAAGTCCTCATCGCTGCCCGGGGTGGGGGGCTCATGATGGAATTCCTTCATTACCCAAAAATATATTTCTCCCCGGGGGCTTACGCGCTGCTCGTAGGTATTGGTGAACAGGCTGTGGTTCACTGGAGCCATGATGGGCGGCATAAGTACCTCCGGCGGGAGTGCGGGAGCATTCACGTTGAGTACACTGCCACGGGGCGCGGGATATTCATTCAGCCGTTCCCCCAGTGTAAGGGCAAGCGCCGCCAGATGGCTGAGCATCTGCGTATCCGCCGGGCGGTCAAGGGACACGGCCATGGACTTTGTCCTGAGCAGCGCGGCTTCCCTGGCCGCGCCCACGGTGCCGCTGCAATAGATGGCGGTGCCGGAGTTCAGCCCGTCGTTGATACCGGAGATCACAAGGTCGACCTTCTTTGAGGCCAAGTTGCATAGCCCCAGGCGCGCACAGTCGGCCGGGGTGCCGTCTATGGCGTAAGCGGTGGCTCCCTCCCTTACGACAGGGGTGACAGAAATGGGCCTAAACAAGGTCAGCGCCTGGCTTGCGGCACTTTGCTGGCGCGCGGGGGCGCAGATGGTGACCTGATGGCCGCGCCTGACCGCTTCGAGTCGCAATGCGTCCAGACCCGGGCTGTCGATACCATCGTCGTTGACGAGCAGGATATGCATAAGATTCTCCCTTCGGATGGATAAGCCGATGCGATAGGATATTTGTTGAACCATGTTTTACCGTCAGTCGGGATGTGGCAAAGAGACGGGGCACCCGTTTTTTCGGCAGTTTGTCCAATTCTTTGAACACTTCCATCATACTACATGGCACGCGCTGCATCAAGTGCGGCGCGGAGATCGGGATAGGAAACGGGGGTATAGCTTTGCGGTTCCATGAGGGCGATAAGGGCATCGCCCCCTACGATAGATCGGCGCTTAGCCCCGGGTCCAGGGCCCGGAGGCCCTGGTCGCTTTAAGGGGGATATGGAGAGTGCTGGGGGGAGTTAACCCATAGGGCGAGCGCAGCGAGCCTGAAGCCTGCCAAGGCGTAGCAGGAGCAGGCGGAACACTGGGCAAGCGAAGCGCAGCCCAGTGCGAAGGGAAGGTATCGAAATCCCCCTACTCCCTCCTGCTTCGTCGCACCGTCCGTCGCTACGCTAGGCCGGTGTTCCGCAGTTCCGCTGCGCTTCACTGCTCCAGACTCGCTGGCGCTCGCCCTCCTGCGTCTTTATTTTACCTCGGCGGCGCACCGAGGGTGTCGCGGCTACGGTCAACCACCCTGGCGCTTCGCGCCACCCCTCCTCTGGAGGGGAATGGAACGGGCGCTCACGGCGCCCTACACCTCATCCGGCGCTTACGCGCCACCTTCACCTCAAGGGGAAGGCTTTTAGTTGGCTGCTTTCATGCAATTGAACATGAATGCAGCACACCTCAAAGATAAATCACCGTTTACTTGAAGAGAAGGCCACCGTAGGGGGCGATGCCCCCATCGCCCCTACGGCATAAACACAGGAAAGTCTTTTTATCTGTTGCGGTGCTTGAAAGGCAGTGCTACAATAGGCGGCGTGTGAAAATCAATGTATGGAGTTAATATATGATTACCAGGCTGCTATCGCCTGTCAAAAAGGACCCGGTTCTCTTCATCTCAGGCCTGCTGGCTGCCGCCACAGCCTTTGTGATCCCCCCTTCACCGGCGTACTGGGAGTACATCGACATTCGCACGCTGGTCTTGCTATTTTCCCTGATGGCGGTGGTGTGCGCGCTTTCGCGCAAAGGGCTTTTAAGCGCCGCGGCAGATGTTATCACCCACCGGGCCGCAAGCATCCGGGGGCTGGGCGTCATGCTGACGCTTTTGTGCTACTTCAGTTCCATGCTCATCACCAACGACGTGGCGCTGATCACCTTTGTGCCTCTTGCTTTGCTCCTTATGCGGGATGACAGGCGCGCCATGCTCCAAACGGTGGTCTTGCAGACTGTGGCTGCCAACCTGGGCAGCATGCTCACGCCCTTTGGCAACCCGCAAAACTTGTATCTTTATTCGACCTATTTGCTGCGCCCTGGGGAGTTCTTTGCCGCCGTGCTGCCGGTGGGGCTTGTCTCACTGCTTGCTGTGGCGGCCCTGTGCCTGATGCTGCCCAAAACGCCGCTGTCATTGCGGTTTGAGACCACAGGGGCTTCCTTAAAGGCTGATGCATCCCTATACCTGCTGGCCGGACTGTTTTTGCTGTGCGTTCTGGCGGTGCTCCGGCTCGTGCCCTATCCCCTGGCGGCTGTGCTCACCATTGCCGTACTGCTCATCACCGACAGGCGCGCACTTATGAAGGTTGACTACAATCTGCTTATAACCTTTTGCTTTTTCTTTATCTTCGTGGGCAACCTGAGCCGGATGGACGCGGTGAGAAGCCTGCTGGGCAGGCTGCTTTCAGGCCGGGAGGTGCTGGTATCGGCCCTCGCCAGCCAGTTTGTGAGTAATGTGCCCGCGGCACTGATGCTCTCCGAATTCACGGATAAAGGCAAGGCGCTTGTCACCGGCACCAACATCGGCGGGATGGGAACACTCATCGCCTCCATGGCCAGTTTGATCTCCTTCAAGCTCTACTGCCGGACAGAAGGAGCGCAGGTGAAGAGGTATCTTGGTGTGTTTACGTGGGTGAATTTCGGGCTGCTGGCCGGGCTGCTTTTGCTGGCGAGGGTTATGGCATGATGAGCGAAGTTACTCAGGAACCTTTTAGAACCACCCCGTCGCTGCGCGCCACCCCTCCAAAGGAGGGGAATTAGGCACCTCGTCCGGCGCTGCGCGCCAGCTTCTCCTAAAGGAAACGATTTAGCATGCTTCAGGCATATCAGACTGGGTGGACAAGAAGGCCTCCAAAAGGCTTCCCCTTGAGGGGAAGCTGTCGCCACAGGCGACTGAAGAGGTGTCTGTTCGAGAAGGATGTATTATTTCTAAAGCTGGCGCGTACCTACACCTCTTCCGCCTCCTTCGTCGGCACCTTCCCCTCAAGGGGAAGGCTTTTGGTTGGGTGATCTCACACAACTAAAAATCAGGAGCTTGAATACAATAAAACCGCACCGCTAAATCATCGTTTACTAAAGTGGAAGGCAAGATAGAAATAAATTTGCTGCCTGATAATGTCACAAGCCCGGAGAAATTGAATTCCCCGGGCTTGCTTAAAAGCATTTACTCAATTCGAAGTATATGCCCGGTGGAAATTACTTATCCAGCGGAAAGATTGGACGGGGGACAATCTTATAGGGAAGAGTTTCCAAGAGTTCGCAAGTGTAACCGGGCGTAAGGAGCAGAATGCCCCTCGCCGCAAATGCCTTGTAAGTGGGATCAAGATAGCCGCATTTCACGGAGATGATATCGTACTCCTCCAGCCGGAGCCCAAGCGCCCGCATGTCGTGGGGCTCGGCCACGCCCACCCGGGTGCGGCTGATGACAATGGAAACCCCCTCGTATTCCACTACGGTGTAGTCCGTGCCGTTGGCTTGGGCCACCAGTTTGACCTTTGCCCTTATTTGAAGGGGGGAAGGCGGCGTGACGACGTAAGGTTCCACACGCCCCACGCCTAAATCGACCAGGCTGCCCACACCAGCGGCCTGGCATTTTTCATAGGAGGCCCTGTCCGCGATAGCGATGACGATGGCGTTCTTGGCCTTCTTGTCGATCAATGCCTTGGCGACGATGGCCAGATCCTGGGCTCCGCCGGCGGTGGGGTTGTCTCCGGAATCGGAGATCACCACAGGGTGATTTTTCTCGGCAAGAGCGATATCGATGGCCTCATCCAGCGGATGGGCCTCCATGGTGAAGGCGAACTGCGTTTTGACACTATCGAAATCATCCGCCAGCTTCTTGGCGCAATTGGTAAGCTTCGAGGCATCATCCGCATAACCCGTCACAAGCGCCGCCACCCCGGCGTGGGGGGAATCGGCCCAGGGATAGCCAAGCACGAAAGAGGCGTCCAGCACGCCGGGCCACTTGGTGTATTCCGGCAGGCTGTCGATGATCGCCTTGAAGGGAGGCACGTCCGTTTCAGTCTGCTCGCCTGCGATCAAAACGGGGAGCTTCACCATTTGGGCGGCGACCTTGCGGCCGGTCTTCAGGGTGGTCAGGAGGATATTGGCCGCCCTGGCCCCTGTCTCGTACTGGTCCATATGAGGTGCGGTGCGGTAAGCGGAGTACCCGTTGGCGCAAGTGATCATCGTTTTGGTGAGCGTGGTGTGCATATCCAAAGAGCAGGTGATGGGAAGCTCCCAGCCCACAACTTTACGGATCTCCGTTAGCAGCGCGCCCTCGGGATCATCGTACCCTTCCGCCGCCATGGAGCCGTGAAGCGCCAGGCACACGCCATCCAAAGGCATGGAAGCCTTGATACCGCCTACGATTTCGGATACGACCTTTTCAAAGGCGTCCTTTTTGATCAGCGCGCCAGGCAATGCGATGGCGAAAAAGGCAGGGGCGACCTCGATGCCTCCGGCCTTGAGGGTTTCGATGATCCCGGAGATGGAATGGCGCTTCCACCTTTCCACTTTGTAAACATCCTCACCTCGGGCGGTGCGGAAGTCATCATAAGCGGTCCTTAAGTGCGAAAAGGTATTGGTCTCCTGCATCATGGCGGCAACTGCCACTTTCACAACGCATCCCTCATCCTTTTGTATTTTGTTTTGCGTAAGGGGCTTCTGCAAGATAAAATCCTGTATCCAAACCCCAGCGGCTACATCATATTACAAATCCCGCTGCCTGGCATACGCATCAAATACATTATCGTGGGTGATGGTCTTGAGGGTCTGTTCATCAACGCCGGCCGCCGGAAGCTTTGGGAACAATTCATCCTGCATGCGCGTGTAGCCGTGCACGTTCCCGCCGCCGTTAAAGCGTGGATTGTACCAGCCCGAGTCCATGCTCAAAAGGACCTGATGTTCAAATCCCTCCTCCAGCAAGCGCAGAAGGAGCGGCAGCGTAGTATCTGGGTTGTAGTCGATGCTGAGGAACGCGCCGCGCCTGCCCGCGCGCATAAGCAGGCTATGGTCCCGCTCCGCCGAGGAATGGAACCAGACGTAGCGGGAGGGGGCGATCCCCTCTTCCTCCAGGATATCCAGCGCACGGTTTGCCACATGCCCGTTCACCGTATGGCTGCAAATGGCGGCTCCGGTTACCTTCACCGCCCGGCAGGCCGCGCGCAGCAGCTTTTCCTCACAGGCGGTCATACCGTCGTCAGATGTACCCAGCTTGATGAATCCGGCGCGCACATCCGTATCCTGAATATGTTCATTCAGTTCGGCGGTGAGATAAGCGGCCAGTTCGTCAATACCGGCTGCCCGTGTTTCCTCGGTGATCCAGGGTTCCCGATAAAAACCCGTGGCGATGGCGACGGGCATACCGCTTTCCCGGGCGACCTTTGTCACGATGTCCGCCCGCCTGCCTACGCCGCTGGGCGTCGCCTCGCAGATCAAGGTGACGGCTTTTCGTTTCGCTTCCAGCAGAAGGGGCTTCATCACGCGCAGCACGTCATGGGCATCTGCGCCGCGGTAGGCCCAGGCCGGGGCTTCGCCGGTCTCGGTAAAGATATGCTCATGCGGAAGAGCCAGGCCGAAATCGTCAAAGGAAAGCGCCCCCGAGGTGGTATGGATGTATTTCATTCTTGTTCCTGCCTTTACTGGTGTTGATCAGCATGCTGTTTGCTTACCGTATATATTATGACCATAATTTTACTACATCTGCTGATTGTGCGCAACGAAGGCTGCAAAACAAAAGCGCGGCCCCTGTGAGCCCGCGCTTTTTGCCCGATCCTATTTGGAATAATCCCCGATCTCTCCCAAATGCTCCCCCACCCTGAAATAATGTCCCGAATAGATGACGGGATCGATGGCACGCAGGTCGAGGAAATCCAGCTTTTGTATATCCTCCCGCACGTTCACTTGGCTGTAGGCGGCAAAGTGGGTATCGCACTGACCAATGGTCACGGTCTTGATGACTTCGCACTCGTACGACCATTTGGCGCCTTTGATCAGCGGCACCTGGAGCACGCGGCCTTGCTCGAACTCCTGCGGGATCAGGACGCCTTCCCGGTACGTGGCCTTGTTGTGCTGCTCGGTAAAGGGAAGAAGGTCGGGTGTGACGATGGTGGCGGAAAGAAGCCCCGTGCGCTGGATGTTTGCTGATGTTTGCTTCTTCCTGGTGAGGCCGTTGATGCTGATCACCAGACAGCAGGGCGGCCCCCAGGTGAAACTGACCCAGGAGATGGGCGCAAAGTGGGGGCTTCCGTCCTCATCATACGTGCCGATGAGAAACACCTGCTGGGTGAAAAAACAGGCGGTATCCTTTGTGATAGGTTCCATATCAAAGCTCCTTTATCGAAAGTGTTTCATTATGCAGGCCATGGTAGTAATTCACCTGCTGGGCGGTGAACTTCAACACGCAGTAGTCGTCGTCATCCACGCCCTTGGGGTAATACATTTCAAACCCCTCCCGCCACAGGAAGGCCTTTGTATCGTGGTCGGTGCATACCGCAATAGTGCCCGTGAACAGCGTGCCTTTGAACTGCTCCTCATTGCAGTAGTAAACGGAGGCTTTGGGGTTTTTGAGGAATTGCTGGGCGCGCCTGGAGCTTAGGTTGGTGGAAAAATATTGTACCGGCAGGCTTTCGTGCTCCAGGACAAGCATGGCCTTGATTTGAGGATAGCCCTCGCCGCTTATTGACCCCACATAGGCGACCTTGCTGTTTTCCCGTAATGCCCGGATCTCCGCTTTGATGGTCTCGTTAATTTCACCGTTCTCCTTCTTTGAGATTATCAAGGATCCGCATGAGCTTTTCTTCAAAAGAAACGATCTCCTCATCGGTAAATCCCTCATAAAAGATCTCGCTCATGCGCATGGATACCGCGTCGTAGCTGTTCTTCAGGTCCCGGGCCTCTTGAGTCAGGCGGATATTGACTTTGCGGCGGTCACTTGGGTCAAATATCCTTAGGATATGGCCCGAGCTTTCCAACCTGTCCAGCATGCCGGTGAGCGTCGTTTTGGCAAGCCCGGTCTTGTCGGAGAGTTCGCTGATGGGGATATCATCGTTTTCCCAAAGGACAAACAGGATCCTCCCCTGGGCGCCGTTGAACTGGTCGATGCCGTGCTGTTGAAGCAGCTTTTCGAATACACGCCCCTGGATCTGCTTGACCTTGCTGATCAGAAATCCGCCGTTGGTTTTTGTGACCAGACAGCCCACCTCCTCCCATATAGAATATTCCTATATAGTACTATTGTCAAGAGGACGGTCCACCTAATTGCAAAAAAATCACGGGCCATTTCTCATGGCCCGTGATTTTAGATGGTATTGCGTGTTCGGCCAGCATGCATTGCAGGTACTCTTTGATTTACAAGCTGTCGATCCGGGCGGCCACCTTTTCCCTAAGATCTAGGAGAAATGCCGCATCCGCCGGATAATTCTCAAAAGTGATCGTCTCTGTTCCTGCGGTTTCATAGATCAGTGCTTCGACGGCGGGCCTTCCTAATAGGCACTCCATCAGGCGCAGCGCGCGCAGATCGACAAGCGCCTCATCCTGCACTTCCGCCCGCAAGGAGGAAAGGGGGACGCCCTCGGGACCGGGATAGACCAGCCAGGAATCCCCGGAGGGGAAAGCATAGTCCGCGTGGGTCATGCGGTAAGGATCCACGAGCGAGCGGGAGTACTGCGTGTAGTAAAAGTTGTATCCCCAATGAAGGAAGCCTTTGATGTCATACAGATACAGTAAAACGCCCATGATCCTGTTCCGGGCGCTGGGCATGGCAAAAAAACGGTTGGGGACATGGATGCTCTGATCACAGCAATAGTAGGTCCACAAATCCGGCACCTTTGCGTCCAGGAATGGCTTTATATGGCTGGTGCCCGGGATGGGATGCTTGATCAGGCCTTTTTCATAAAAGGGCAAGCTGCTCAGCGCATCGATGACGGGGCAGCCTTGAAGCAAATCCTGCACCTGCTCAAGGGCCGCGCGGTAATCCTCGAAGCTCTTTTCCCCAGGCTCGTCGGAGATGTGGAAATACACGTGCTGTGTATCATAGCCCTCCTTGTCAAGGTGCGCCCGCAAGGCGGGCAGGAAGGCACTCAAAAAGGCGCGGTATTCGGGGCTTGTGGCGGGAACATCCCAGCCGAAGATACGCTTTGTTTTGCCGTCTACTTGGGCCTCGATCTTTGGCGTGGCTTTCGCGCCCCATTGAGTGAAAAGGTGCGCGATCTCCAGATACCGGATGCCATGCTTCCGGCATAGCTGCGTCCAGCGGGAGAGTTTTGTAAAATCAAAAAAGTACTCACCGTTTTGCCGCGTTATGCCCACCAGCTGCACTGTCGGGCGCTCGCCGCCTATCTGCGTATCCAGGGGCGGGGTGAAAACGGGCGTCAGCAGCATGTTCACCCCGTGGCTGACCGCTGAGGCGATAAAGTTGTCTATGATCCGGAAGTGCTCCTCGCCAAGAGCCGGAACGTGGTAGTAGCTGGCCAGGCAGTCCGTGTGGAACCATTCGGTGTGGATAAGTTCCTGCTCCGGCAAGGCTGCCTTTGCTACATGCATCACAAAGGAAAGATGGAAGCGCTGCTCGCGTGCCAGAGGATTGACGCATACCGTCCCTCTGGGGGAAGCCATGGTCTCATCCGCGCAGACATCGATGGTGATCACATAATCGCCGGGCTGGGCGGTCTCGGGGACATCCCAATGAAGCCACAGGCTTCTATACTGCCCGGGGATGGGTCTTACATGCGCGCTTTCCAGGGGCTGCAACAGGTCGGGGAAAAGCCCGGGCTCATGGGTCAGATAGTTCGTATCCTCCCAGGCGCGAACATAGCTGGGAAATTCAGAGGGAATGAGCTCCACCGTGCGCATGAAGGCCTCGGCAGGAGCGCCTGAAACGCTGACGGTAAAGGTCGGCAGCATTTCCAAACCGGGAGCGTGGACGCCGGCATGGAAGCATAGCTGCACCGCGGCCCGGGTCCCCCGCCATACGGAAAGGCGCATCCCTTCGCCCATGGGAGAGGGCCTTTTATCGGGGAAAATCTTTTCCAGGGAGGAAACCAGGAAAAATTCGTAATCTGCCATCGTACGCGCTCCTTTGGCCCAACTGATAATGGGGGGGATGCTTCGAATATTTATTTGATTTGCTGAAGCAAACGAGGATTTATCTTTGCGGTTCTAGGGGCGCTTTGGGCATCGCCCCCTACGATCGGCGGTTTGCCCCGGGACCAGGGCCCGCAGGCCCTGATCGCTTAAAGGGGGATATGGGGAGTGCAGGGGGGAGTTAACCCGGAGGGCGAACGCAGTGAGCCTGAATTCTGCGAAGGTGCAGCCGGAGCAGACGGAACACTGGACAAGCAAAGCGCAGTTCAGTGCGAAGGGGGAAAATCGAAATCTCCCTACTCCCTCCTGCCCAATCGTTGACCCGAAAGCAGCGTACCGGGGTCGTCGTGCCCTACGGTCAACCACCCCGGCGCTTCGCGCCACCCCTCCTCTGGAGGGGAATGGAACGGGCGCTCCAGCGCCCTACACCTCATCCGGCGCTGCGCGCCACCTTCCCCTCAAGGAAAAGCCTTTTGGGGGTCTGTTGTGAAATGTCGCCAACATGCGGGATTCTGGATTGCTTCGCGCGGCTCGCAATGACGAAACGATTACACCTCATCCGGCGCTGGCGGGCCACCTTCCCCTCAAGGGGAAGCCTTTTGGGGGTCTGTTGTGAAATGTCGCCAACATGCGAGATTCTGGATTGCCTCGCGCGGCTCGCAATGACCAAACGATACCACCTCATCCGGCGCTGGCGCGCCACCTTCCCCTCAAGGGGAAGGCTTTGGTTTGCTGGTCTCAAGCACTTTGAAATATTGCATGAATTCAGACAACTGCAAAGCAAAATCCCCGTTTACTGAAGGGGGTATCCCGGATGAGATACCCCCCCTATTCTACATTCAAGTCCTGTTATTTGCCAAGCTTTTTGGCCGCCTCTGTAACGGCCTTCCAGCAGGCTTCATAGCCCTGGCTGTTCCACAGAGCAAGCTTCTCCTGATACAGCTCTTCCGTGGTCTTGTCGCTTGTGTCGGCAATCACCGTGTACCAATCCTTGGTCTGGGCCGTCATGTCGATTTTCTCCGGCAGGTCCAGGGAAGCGATCTCCCAATCCAGGTTGGGGCTCTTCCAGGTGTCGCGGCGGCGCTCATACTCGGCCTTGCACATGTCGCGAATCTGCTGGGGGATGTTGGGGTCGATGTACTGCAGAAGGTCCCCATCCCACTGGGCCAGATCGCCCAAGAAAGCGGCGCCCGGATACTTATCGCGGACAGACATCATCTTTCCGGTGTCATTGGTAGGCAGCGTCAGAACGATGTTGCCGTTTTCGTCGTAGCGGTAATCCTCGCCCTCAAAGCCGTAGGTGACGAATTTCATGCCTTCCTCGGAATAGAGGTAATCCATGATGGAAAGGATGCGCTCCATCTTCTCGTCGCTGACGGTGGAGGGAATGTACGTCTCCGACCAGTAGGACATTTCCTGGAACTGGTAGCAATTGTCGCCCTCGAAGGGAACGATGGCCACGCTGTCAAAGAAATTCTTGTCCGGCTGCGCCACAACCCAGTAATCGTACACTTTTTTGACATGGTTAGGCGAAACCTGCTTCAAGAGCACGCCCACGCGCCCGTTGGCAAACAGCTGCTGGGCATCGTTGGTAGCGCGGGAGGCGAAGTCGGGGTCGAGCAGGCCTTCCTTATACAGGCTGCGGTAGTAGTCGATCAGAGGAACGGACGTTTCCTCAAAGCAGGGCATTTTCCAGTCGTCGCCCATCTTCACCCAGCGGTTGTCCGTATAGCCGAATACGGGCAGCATCATGCCGGTGAGGGTAACACCGTTGTTGGCCATGCCGATGATCTCCACCGAATCGTCCCCGTTGGGGTTGCCCTTCATGAACGCTTCCAGCACGGCCTTGAGTTCCTCAGCCGTCTTGGGCATTTCAAGCCCCAGCGCCTTCAGCCAGTCCTTGCGGATCATCATGCCGCGGTCCATGGTCCAGTAGGTGGGGTCCTGATAGGTCATGCGGGGCAGGAAGTAGTTGTGGCCGTTCCGCTTATAGGCCGTGACCTCGGGAAGGCTCATGTACTTGGCAATGTTGGGGTATTTAGACAGATCGTCCGGAAGCGCGCGCACCACGCCGTCATCCACCCAGGAAAGGTAGGTGCCGCTGCCGACCCAGTCGATACCGCCGGTGATGTCCGGCAGGCTGCTCGAAGCCGCCCATACGTTCATCTTGTCCGCGTAACCGTCCCAGCCGACGTTCATGGGAATGAAGGTCACGTTGAACTTTTCTTCCACCGCCTTGAGGATCGCATCCTTCTCCTTGCCCTCGGGGAAGGAATTCTCGATGTCCCAAAGGGAGACGGTCAGATCCATGTGCGTGAGCTCCTGCGCCGATACGGCCTTGGGAAGCAGCGAAACCGCCATCAGCGCCACAAGAAACAGGGCTACAAGTTTCTTCATTTGGTTGGCCTCCTTCTTTTCTTTATGCTGTCCGGCACGTGGCCGGCAAACATCAGCTTTTGATCGCGCCAAGCATAATGCCCTTGGCAAAGTACTTTTGTACAAAGGGGTACACCAGCAGGATGGGCGTAGTGGCCACGGTTACGGCAGCCATCTGCATGCCCGTCTTGTACACGGCGATGTTCGCGTTCTTAAAGGAATTGGCAGTGTCCTTGCCAAGGTCCAGGGTCGATTCGATCACGATTTTGCGCAAAAGAAGCTGCAAGGGCGTCAATGCGGATTTTTGCTGGATAAAGATCATGGCGTTCCACCATTCGTTCCAGAAATCCACCGCGTAAAACAGGCTGATGGTCGCCATGATGGGCGTGGATACGGGGATGATGATTCGAAGCATGATGTGAAGCTCGTTGGCGCCGTCGATCCTTGCCGACTCCGCCAGGGACTCAGGCACGGTGCCGAAGTAATTTTTCATGAGGATCATGTTGTATACGCTCAGCGACGCGGGAATGGTCATAACGAAGATGCTGTCCACGAACCCCAGGTCCTTGAGCACTAGATACCATGGGATCAGTCCCCCACCGAAGTACATGGTGATCACAAACAGCGTCAGGAGGAAGGTGCGGCCAGGCAAGCTCTTTTTGGAAAGGGCATACCCCGCCATGGTGGTGACCAGCATGGCGATTATCGTACCAAAGCCGGTATTGAACACGCTGACGCCAAAGGAGCGCATGAGCTTGGGGTCCGAAAAGATGATCTTGTAATTCGTCAGATCAAACCCCTTGGGCCACAGGTAGAGTTGTCCCCCCGATACCTGCGAAAAGGGGGCAAAGGACATGAGCAGCATATTGTAAAACGGGAATACCATTAAAAGCGCAAGGATGGTAAGGATACTATAGATCACCCAATCGGCGGCCCTGAATGATCTGTGAAGGGTGGAGGACGCGCTTTTTTTCATTCTCTTTCTTCCTTCCTCACAGCAGGCCTTCTTCCCCGGCAAGCTTTGCCAGGAAATTGGCAGATAGTAAAAGGGCAAAGTTGCAGACGGACTTGAACAGGCCCGCCGCCACCGACAGGGAAAGGTTCTGCCCTTTTTGGAAGGCGTAGCGGTAGATATACGTATCGATGATATCGCCCGTGGCCATGGTCAGCTCGTTCATGGTATTGAAGATCTGCCCGAATCCGGCGTTGAGGATGGATCCGCACTGCATGATCAGCATGATCACCACCGTGGGCTTGATGGAAGGCCAGGTGATGTTTACGCAGCACTGCCACCTGTTCGCCCCATCGATGGTGGCCGCCTCATAAAGCGACGGGTCGATCCCCGAGATGGTCGCCAAATAAATGATGGAGCCCCAGCCCACATCCTTCCAGATGCTTGTTAAGTAGAGCATGGGCCTAAAGATTCCCGCGTCGGTGAGAAAGCCTACCGGCTGCCCGCCCATGGACTTGATAAGAATATTGACCGTGCCGTCAGACTGGAGCAGCAACCGCATAAGGCTGACCACCAGTACCCAGGACAGGAAATGCGGGAACGTATACACCGTTTGATAGACGCGCTTGAGTTTTATATGGCGCATCTCATTGAGCAGCAAGGCAAGGATGACGGGCGCGGGAAATTCAAATATCAGCCTGCCAAAGCTGATGATCAGCGTGTTTTTGAAGGCGTTCCAAAAGTCGGGCTTGGACCACAGGCTCTGGAACCACTTCATCCCCACCCAGTCCATGTTGGCCATCTGGCCGAACATGCGCAGGATGGGAGCATCGCCCCAGGCGCTAGGCGTATTGAAGCGGAATTGCTTGAACGCCATGATCACCCCGCCCATGGGCGCGTAAGCAAAGGCGATAACAAAGACCACGGCCGGGACCAGCATTAAATAAAACATGCCATGGGCCCGCATCCTCTTTAATAACGAGCGGGACGCATACGCCGAAGGGAGCTCTTTCCCGGATAATCGCAACATGATCTCGCTCCTTTCCCACAGAATAAACGGTTGTTTGCTCTAGGTGAGGCTCCTTTTGAAAGAAGCTGCCGAGCGAAGCGATACTGAGGATAACCATAGGTTTATGGATTGCTTCGCTTCGCTCGCAATGACGCGATTTGGCTTATTTATTGGCTGCTATAGTGCTTGGTGAGTAACGCTCCGCTGCGCTTCCGCCCGGATGATCCTAGCCATATCTTCCCACTTTTTCTCTATATCCGCAACAAGTTTGAACTGGGTGCGGCAGCGATCCAGGTTATGCTCCGGGCGGTGGATACGGAAATACGTGTCTCCCGACAGATAATCTGTAAGGAAGCGGACGCCGCATTCTAATGTCATCAGCTTGGCACCCATGGGCAGGGTATCTATCTCTGTCGGTGTAAGACTTTGGCCGCAGGCGCTCAGGAACCCCCGGGCATAGGCCTGGTAGTAGTCAAGCGACAGGGAGACTTTGCTGAGGTCCTTTTCATCCTCCAGCGCGGTGGATGCCCCAAAGCGGATGGAATCGCCAAAATCGTTGCCGACAAGCCCCGGCATCACCGTGTCCAGGTCGATGACGCAAAGCGCCTGGCCTGTCTTTTCATCCAGCATGACGTTATTCAGCTTCGTATCGTTGTGGGTCACCCGGAGCGGCAATCTGCCCTCTTTGAGCATGCGCACCATGGCGCCGGCCTCACCTTCCCTTTGGAGGGCAAAGGCCACTTCGTCCCCTACGGTATTCAGCCGCCCCACCGCATCCTTCTTTACCGCATCCATCAGCTGCGCATAGCGGCTGGGGGTATCGTGAAAGCCCTGGATGGTTTCAGAAAGCGTTTGCGCGTGAAAGCCGGAGAGCATGCTTTGAAACTGGCCGAACGCCACGCCGCTTTGGAACATGTCCTGGGCGGTCTGCGCTTTTTCCAGACAAAGGCTACCTAAAATAAAGTCGTATACGCGCCAGTTCTCGCCCTGGTCATCCTCCCAATAGTCTTGGCCGTCCGACGTTTGCACGATGGTCAGCACCCGGCGGGGGTCTTTTTCCAGCTGAGCCAGGTACCTGGTCACAAGGGCGATGTTTCTCATCAGCGCTGGCACATCCCGAAAGACGCGACGGTTGATCTTTTGCAGGATATACTTGCGCTTTTCCGTTTCCAGCAGGTACGTCTCGTTGATGTGCCCGCCGCCGTAGCGCTCACAGGATGCAGGCGTACCTGCCAGTTGGAACTTAAAGGCCGCCGCTAACATGCCATGCCCTCCACAAATGCTCAGGATACAACCCCTCAAGCTTCATCCGGGCGACGGCCTCACGCACCCGGGGCATATCCTCCCGGTAGGTGACGCCGTACCATTTCTCCTGGGTGGGCAGCACCTGTACCGTGGCCGCGTCTTCGGTGATCAACTGGCTTGGGACAAGCGGCAGGAAGTACTCGCACTTCAGGGGATCACTGGGCAGCTTTTCCGCAAGAAAGCCCGCAAAGCGGCTTTCGATTTCCCCCATCATTCCCTTTTGAAAGCCCCAGAGGTTCATGGAGACCATGGTGCCCGCCGGGACGAATGTGAAATGTTCCCCATCCTCCGTGAAGGCCGCACCGCCGGGACGGGGCTCCACGTGAGTGCGCTCGGTGACGGCAAGAAGGCCCCCCTGGCCATCCACTTCGCATACGCCCCTTGCCACGTGGCCGTTCTCGGTAAGCGTGTTCTCGATGAGGTAGCCGACCATCGCGTGTTCATTGGCTCCACGCTCCGAAGCCAGGAAATTATAAATGGCCTGGATGGCGGTGCGGCCGTAGAAGTCGTCAGCGTTGATTACGGCAAAGGGACCGTCCACAAGATCCTTGGCGCAAAGTACCGCGTGGGCCGTGCCCCAGGGTTTTGTGCGCCCCTGGGGAACGGCAAACCCCTCCGGCAGCGCATCCAGGCGCTGGTAGGCGTACTCCAGGCGGATAAAAGGCGCGATGCGCCGGCCAATCACCTGCTCGAACTCTTCCCGAAGCTCTGGCTTGATGATGCATATCACACGTGAAAACCCAGCCAGGACCGCGTCGTAAATGGAATAGTCGATGATGATGCGGCCCAATGGGTCCACCGGGTCGATCTGCTTGAGCCCGCCGTACCGGCTGCCCAGCCCCGCCGCCATGATGATGAGCGCTGGTTTTTGCATAATAAGCATCCTCTTCACTTATGACAGCATCCGATAGTCCAGGTTTTCGGGGGGCTTTGCGGCTTTACGCACTTCCATGAAAAGCGCCTCCGTCAGCGCCACACCGCGCCGCGCCGCCTCCCGCATGGCCTCGCGCCGGAACCACAGATCCAAAAGGGCCATTTCCCCTTCCCGGATCATCGAAAGGCTCCTGGCAAACTGCTGGCCCAAAAATGCTTCCTCGCCCAGTTCCAGCGCGCTTGACGCCGCGGTGACGGACAGCCTTTCGCCCTGCTGCAGTTCATCTGGAAGCGAGCGGTAGAACGTCCAGGCCTTCTCATACAGTCCCGCATCGGTCAGCTGCTTTAAGTACTCCTCTGCCCAGGCCCTCTCCGGCTTGGGCAGTGCACGGATGGCCCTCTCCAT
>JAEWAH010000232.1 GCA_023391725.1 Bacillota bacterium
GGACGGTAGGCAGGTTGGGATCAAATATATCAAATTTTTTGAGCCCGGAGCGCAATTGCTTGTCAAAGGTAATGCGCACTTCCTCAGCGGGGTGAAGATAGGCTTCCCGGACATAGTCCACCACCACCGCGGGGCGGGAAAGATTCAGGGTCATCTCTCTGAACATATCGCGCAGAAGCCCGCTGCGGGTCCGTTCCAAGCCGCTGGGGTCCCCGGCAATGAGCTGCTCGCACAGGTCCCGGGGGATCATAACGGCGCGCTTGGAAATGAGGTTGCCCATCTTGCTCTTGCACTCCAGGGTGATCTTGTTCCCGGACATGTTATAGATGCGAATGCGGTACTTTTCGCGGCCAGGCACGCCGCTGATCTTGTCGTACAGGGCATCGTCAAAAATGGTATCAAAATACAGTGAGCGCACATGGTACTCGTTGTTCTCGTCGCCGTTGGGATCCCGGTTCAGCGTATGATCCAGAGCGCGCGCCAGGACGTTGAACTGCATTTCGTTAATGAAATATTTTAACTCATGCCGTAGCGGAACAGCCAATGGTTTCCCCTCTTTCGACGTGGTGTGAGGATTTTACTCCTTCCGTCACGGCTTCGCCGCGCCATCTCCCTCAAGAGGGAGGCTTTGGGAGGCTTCCCCTCAAGGGGGAGCAACGAGGGGGAACCGCAGTTCTCCCTCGTTTGTAATCGTGTCGCCCGGCAGAGCCTGGCGCACGGGGGTTTGCGGAGCAAACATTCCTTGCGCTTTTCGCCGGCCGCAAGCTTGCGCCGGCCAAGCGAAGCGAAGGTCGGTGCGCAAGTTTGCAGGCGAAAAGTGAAAAGATCAAGCGAATGCTGCATAGCAGCATTCGCTTGAAATCAGGCGCCAGCCTCAGTCTGGCATGCTACCAGGGTCGCGTCATGGACGCCCTCGATGTCCAGCATCCGGGCAACGATTTCATGCTTTTCGCCAAGGCGCACTTCCACGGTCATTTCGGCGCCGGCACGGGTCAGGGTCTTGGAGCGCAGGCGGTGCTGACGGACGGAATGCTTAAGCTCCGCCTCGATATCATACTCCGCTGCCTCATCATAATGGAGCACCAGCAGGTAGCTGTTGGGGTTTTGGAACTTGATAAAGGTCATGCCCATGAGGATCGCGGCGATGCCCAGCACCGACACGATACCCACGATGTAAAGCTCAGCGCCAAAGAGGATGCCCATGGTCAGCGACCAGAACATATAGGCCGTGTCCATGGGGTCCTTGACCGCTGTACGGAAGCGGACGATGGACAGT
The DNA here is from genome assembly GCA_023391725.1 of Bacillota bacterium. Lineage (GTDB taxonomy): Bacteria > Bacillota > Clostridia > Christensenellales > Aristaeellaceae > JAEWAH01. Next base: position 1,277 of record JAEWAH010000232.1, read on the forward strand.
GCGCCCACCATACCCATGGACAGCTGGATGCTGCTCTTGATACACATAACCACAGGTGTGGTGATCAGCGTAAGCATCACCAGTGTCATGGCGAAGGAGGGGCTGTAGAGCACTCCCCTAAACGTTCTGCGGTAGACCCAGGCAATAAGCAGCCCGGCTACCAGGCCGGCGCCCAAAGCCAGCACCACCTTCCAAGGGGTGAGACTTTGAAACTGCTGGGCGAAATAGTCCGCCAAGGACGGATCGGACTGGACGATGTCTTTGCTGCTTACATTGCTGAGAAGAGCCAACAACTCCATAGGGCGCCTCCTGTGTACATTCTTCTTCCCATTATACGGAAAAGGCTTGTCCCGTCAAGAAAAGTTTAGCGGCAGTTAGGTGAGCGCATCCGGCGGGATGGGCGGTTTTGCACCGAAATACTCAGCCATAGTGGCATCAGACAGGTTGAAATACTTTTGAATATACCCGTAGAAGTAGTTGGGCCGCAATTTGAAAATATTGCGGGAGCGGTCCAGCCGCGAGTGCCAGTAGCGCAGGGCACCCTCGGCGGTTAGGGGAGAATCCACGTTGATGGTCTTCTCGTTCAGCTCCGCCCAGCGGGCAAAATGCATAGGCATCTCCTTCTCGATCTGGGCCGCAAGGCCATTGAGCGTATCGGTCATGACCTGGGTGGTATACGTCTTAAAAATTACACCCAGGCGACGCAGGAATTTCTCCCTCATCTCATCGTTTTCCAAAAGCTTTCGAATCAGGGTGTTATTGAAGTTCCCTGTGCCAGCGCCCTTTGGATCGAGGTAGGATGTGGGGCTGTCGATGGTGGCTTTGAACAGACCATAGTCGGAATCGTAGAAAATCCACTTCCACTTCTGGCCCTCCCCCTTGAGCTTGTAAAAGCGGATATTCCCTACGTCTGTATTGCCGAAGAACCACTCAAGGCCAATGTAGTCAAAGTAGTTATCTACATCGATACGGTCGGTAAGGTACTTCAGATCCTCAGGATTCTTCCCCGGGGACAGCTTTTTTGCTTTTTCGATTAGAGCTTTGTACTCCTTGTTGCTGCCATACACCACAGTGCTGTTAGCCTCCAGGATATCCATGTTATCTGCCTGCTCCAAAGGCAGCCCTTCATGCTGGGCAACAAAGTACCTGTCCACCCGTTCGCGCATGTTGTAATGGCCCCAGTATTGCCCGTTCAGATATACGACCACAGGGAACGTCGCCTGGTGAAGAACATCGGTATCCAGCAGATCGATGAGCCTGGATTGGGTATCGTCATTGATGCGTGTCCATACGCAATCGTTGCCGCCATCGCGCAGCACAAAAGATTTGTATTGATCAAACGGCCGGTCCTCAAACAGGGATGCATCGAAGTAGGGCGCGCCCTGGGCGGCCTTGGCCTTCACCTTGAAGGATTTTTGCGGCATGTCCAAGCTAAATTGTCCCTGCAGCGCGAATTCCATGCCTTGGGAGAGCACCTGAGTGCCGTCCAACAGGTAGTATTCCACGTAACCGGGGCGGGGTTCCTTACCGATGGTGCGGTAAAGGGGCTTGCCCCCTGTAGCCGCCAATGTAAAGGGGATCTTTTCCTTGTTAAGCTCCCCGCCGGTGGCAAACATGCCGGTTTGCGCATTCCATAGTTGATCCGGATCCGTGACCAGCGACACGATGGGTAAAGTGTGGTACACGTTGATCAGATACGTTTGCGTAGCGACTTCGCTGGGCTGCAGATCGCTTTTAAACGCCCGCGCGCGAAGCACTGTGACGTTGTTCATTTCGATGGGATTTCCGTCATAAACGGGGCTTACCTCAGTGGGGATGCTCCCGTCCAGGCTATAGTGAACGGTGGCCCCTTCCGGGACGTTGATGGATACGTTCACCGTATCGTAATAGAGCCCGCCCTTCTGGGAGAAGGAGGGCTTCTGCGCAAATCCCAGAAAGCCCGTGCCGTTGGCTATGCCCATGGTGGGCGCATCATAATAAAAAAAGCCGTCCAGGCCGCTAGTTCTGCCATAAGAAATATTGGTGGGGATGAGCGGCAGGTTCATCTTGTCCAGTACCCGGCCGTTGGGATCGGAAAAGGTCAACACTTCGCCGCCGGCGCGCGCCAGCTTGAAGTTGGTGTGATAACCATCGGCCTGAGCGTTTGTCCCGTCCAGGGTAATCACCTTGTATTCCCCTGGGTTGATGGCGGCCCCGGTGGGAAACTGCCACTTCCGGGGCCGGTTGATACTGTCACTTAGGCCATATCCCTGCAGGTAGACCACCTGGGTGGTGCTGTTGTAGAGCTCCGCCTTATCGCCTGTGCCGCTGGCGGAGGACATGACTTCCGTGATATACACGCCCGTTTCGTTGGCGGCGCGCAGATTTTTGTCTGCCTGGGCGGCGCCTTGGCTGTTGTTGGGCATGCCGGGTGTGGCGATATTGAATACCTTCCAGTTTCCGGCATCGTCCCGGCCATAGGAGTTATCGGCGGGCAGATTGTCGATGGCGGCCTTATCCACCAGATGGCCCTGGGCATCGGAAAGTATCACGGTCTCCCGCTCCGCGCTCAGGCGGAAGTTGGTATGGGAGATCTTGTCGGGCGCCAGGACCCTATCCTTGCCGCTGGCAAAGACCACATAGTAGCCATGGGCGGGGATCATTGCGTCCTGGGGAAAGCGCCACTGGAGGGGGTTGCTTTCATCATCGCTCAAAGCATACTTGGCAAGGGATTCCGCCTGATCAGAGGTGTTGTACAGCTCGATCCAGTCGGAAAGCTCCCCATCCTCGTCATAGATGCCGGTCTTGGCGTCCGCCATGACCTCGTTGATGCGGATCTTGCCCCCGACAACGGTGTTGGAGTCGCGGTAAGCCTGGAACCCCTCGGCTGTATTTTCAAATCCGGGGGTATATTGCTCGGTAGCGGCAAACGCGCCGTCTGCCCCCAGGGCAAAGGAAATATTGCTGTTGAGGATGGGTATGGCCACCTTGTCGATCACATAGGCTTCCGGGTCAAACAGGTACACCGTTTCCCCTGCGGAAGAAAGCTTGAACTTTGCGTGCAGCACCCCGTTAGGGTCCGCCGCGTTGCTACCGGAAGCGAAAATGACTTTCCGGGCGCCAGGTTCCAGGGTCATCGCCGGGAAGAGGAAGTAGATGCGATCGCTCCGGTCGGAAAGGCCGATGTTCGCAAGATTCATAGGCTGATCGGTACTGTTCCAGACCTCCAGCCAGTCGTTGTACTCTCCGTTCTCATCCGGAACGGCGGAGCTGTTGGACGACATGACCTCGCTGATCTTAAGACCCGCATAAGCCCCGGAGGGCGCACCCTCAGGCGTCTGTCCCCCATCGGAGAGAGCGGAGGTTGTGGCGTGGGTAAGCGGTTCCTTGGGCAGCGCCGTCACCAAAAGAGTCAGAACCATCAAAAGCAAAAGCATGCCGGGTACGACGGAGGTCTTCCTCCGCCTTGTATTTGCGGATTTCTTGCGACCTTGCGGCACGCGGGAAACAGGCGTTGATTGCATAGGCAGGGAACTCTCCTTTCTTATATCAATAAAAACGATATCGGACACCGGAATGCCCGGAGGGCGTTATACGTAAGGAGTACGCAATTTTCGCAGTCCTTTTCGCATTATAACACACATCCTGTCAGACGAAAACGGATGAACACAGTTCCGAAGCAAATTTTGCAAGTACAAAGTGATTCTTTCCATGTCTACGATTCTTTATTCTCCGAGGAGTGAAAATGATTCGGAAGAAGATTCATAGCTTTGATCACCGATATCCGCCGTTACCTTCACGGTATATTTCCCGGGGGCGGCGGGGGACCCGTCGGCAAGTTTTCCGTTCCAGTAAAAAAACGATCCGGCGGGTGTCAATTGCTGCGGCCGGGTGGGCGCAAAGCTTTGAAGCCGGCGGACAATATGCCCGCTTTCATCCAAAATGGAGACGGACAAAAGGCAGGGGAACTCGTGATTCACAAGGATGGAAAGCTCATGTCCATCCACAGGGTCGAACCCCGACGCTGTTTTCACCGATAGCTTCGGGTCGCCGCCCAGGGGCGGCACGCACAGCACACGGCTGCTGTGCACGGTCAGCTTCCCTTCCTGAATGGTGACAAGTTGGATCATTACGTAGCCGTACGTATCATCCTGCTGGGGCTTAAGCACCAGTGTCCGCGTTTTGCGCCCCGGTGAGATCGCGCCCGGCTGATCGCCAAAATCCCCGCCCATCTCCTGGTCGTCATACCGAAGTTCGGCGGTGGAGAACTGCCATTTACCGTCCCGGTAGTACACAAATTGATAGGCCACACGCACCGGGCGGGTGGCTGTAAATTCAAAAGAAACGGTATTTTGCGTGCTGTCCAGCACAGTATCGTAAAAGGTGATGCCCGTGATCAGGCTATCTTGCGCCGGCGCAAAATCCAATGCCTTCTGGGCGTCGTAAGAAAACAGCACAAAATCGTCTTCCTGGGGATAGCTTTGGGGAGTGGAGGCGGCATGGTTTTCCAGAAGGTAGCGGTAGCACTCGGTAAGTGTGACCTGGCCGTCCCGGTTCAGATCCGCCGCGTATTCCCCGTGGAGCCCCAGGCCGTCGGCCAATGCCGAAGAAAAATAACCTGCGCCCTGCACAGCGTCATGGCTTTTTTCGGTGTTGGACCAGTACCAGCTTTCCTCGCTTCCCCCGGCGCTTGTCAGCACCTTGTAGTCCGGCCCCAGAAACGCCGCTTCCGTCACACCGCCGCTGACACCCTTGCCGATGAACGCGCCGCTGTTGCAGGCGTCAATGATCAGCACCTTGGTCCCGCGGATAGGGGCAAAAGCCTCCTGAAGCTGCCTGGCGGTAAGCACTTCCTCGGCTGCGCCGTCGGAAAGCAGCAGCCCCACTTCCAGGTTGGATTTTGCGGGATCATAGATGCCGTGGGTGCTGATGAAAAAATACGAAATATCGTTATCGTCCGCCTGGCCGAAGGCCTCCAGGACCGCCTGTCTCATGCCCGCCACGGAGTTTATATCGCCATTACGCTTGTCCACCTTGGAAAAAGCCTCGGCTCCGGAGGTCAAGGCCTGGGCTACCGTCTTTAAATTATTGCTGGAGGAAGGCCAGGTGTCTTCTTGTGAGATGAAAAAGTCGCAGGCCACAAAAAGCCCGCGGCGGGTCACTTTCGCCGCGTCCACGATCCCGGCGGACAAAGTGGATTGCGGAACGGAAAACGCAAGGGCAATCGTGGCAGCAAGGGCAGACAGCCGCCGCAGGATCCTCATACGCCTTCCCCCTTCCCGCAAACTTGTAACACTTTTATTTATTCTACAACATATTAGAAGAAAAATCATTTGAAAAGTTCACCTATTACAGAAATTTTACAGGCTGTTATATTTTTCCACACCCCTCAAGCGCTTTTTCCCTTTCCCCTTGACCTGGAGAAAAAGCGAAGAAAATAGCGAAAACCCATTGCACAACCCGTCAAAATGATGTACAATAGATTCATATTCCGACTGAATGTTCGGTATGTTACGAACGTTTCCGTGTTTATCCAGTTTGTAAGCATGGTTTGTTCGTATTTCAAGGGCAGGGGAGGCAAAGGCGCCGCCTATGGAGGAATTGCGCAAGGCTATCGAAACCTGGGGCAAGGGCATCGGCACGGATATTGTGAAGGTGGATATGTTTTTGAACCACCGGATCGATATTGGGCTGCTGACACGGATGGGACAAGCCTTCCATGAAGCCTTCCAAAACGATGTGGTGGACGTGATCCTCACCATCGAAGCCAGCGGCATCGCAGCGGCGGTAACGGCGGCTCAGGCTTTCGGGAACATCCCCGTGGTTTTTGCAAAAAAAAGCGAGACCACCAACGTGGGCAAGGACGTATACGAAGCCAAAGTCTATTCCTTCACCCACCGCCGTGAAAGCACGATCCTGGTGAGTAAAGCCTATCTTCAGCCTAACCAGCGGGTGCTCATCATCGACGACTTCCTGGCCAACGGCGAAGCGGTGCAAGGTCTTCGGGAGATCATCCGTCAGGCCGGATGCACGCTTGTTGGCGTCGGGATCTGCATTGAAAAGGGGTTCCAGCCCGGGGGCGTCCTTCTTCGGGAAGAAGGGGTCAAAGTCGTGTCTTTGGCAATCGTCGACGCGATTCAGGATGGAAAGATCCAGGTACGCCCGGGCGATTGATCTGTGAGTGTCCGGTTCCTTATTGCTTGGGATCGCGCTGCGATTCTGATAAAAGTCCAAAATACAAAATTTGGAGGGAGACCAAATGAAAAAGATCATTGCCCTGCTGCTGGCGGTTCTCATGCTCGTGCCTTTCACCGCCTTTGCCTCGGCCCCCGCAGTCAAGATCGGCGTCATCCTTGTTGGCGACGAGAACACCGGCTATGACTCCGCCCACATTAACGGCATTAAGACAGCCGCCGCCGCCCTGGGCATTGCGGATGATCAGATCATCTGGAAATACAACATCAGCGAGGACGAAAGCTGCTACGACACCGCCACCGATCTTGTGGAGCAGGGCTGCACATATATCTTCTCCGACAGCTACGGCCACCAGAGCTACATGCAGCAGGCTGCCACCGAAAACCCTGAGGTGACTTTCGTCGCCATGACGGGCGACACCGCCGGGCTTTCCGGCCTTGCCAATTTCAAGAATGCGTTCAATGATACCTACCAGTCCCGGTATGTTTCCGGCGTCGTCGCCGGCATGAAGCTTGCCGAGCTTGTGGCCAATGGCAAAGTGGCCGATACGAACAAGGACAGCGCCGGCAACATCAAGATTGGCTATGTAGGCGCCTACCCCTACGCCGAAGTCGTGTCCGGCTACACCGCTTTCTACCTTGGCGTCAAGTCCGTGGTAAGCAACGTCGTTATGGCGGTTTCCTACACCAACTCGTGGTATGACCCGACCGCCGAGGCGGAAGCGGCCAACGCCCTGGTTTCCTCCGGCTGCATCATCATCAGCCAGCACGCCGACTCCACGGGTGCCCCCGCCGCCTGCGAAGCGCTTCTCAATGCCGGCACCACCGTGTACAGCGTCGGCTACAATGTGAGCATGCTCACCGTCGCCCCCAACGCCGCCCTCACCAGCGCCCAGAACGACTGGAGCGTTTACTACACCTACGCCTTCGGCCAGATCCTCAAGGGCGAAGCGATTGCCACCGACTGGGCCGAAGGGTATAACCAGGGCGCCGTCATGATCTCCGAACTTGGCGCAAGCTGCGCCGCCGGCACCGCCGAAAAAGTCGCGCAGGTTGAAGCCGCGATCAAAGACGGCAGCCTCAACGTGTTCGACTGCTCCACCTTCACCGTGGGCGGTGCGGCTCCCACCACGTATCTTGCCATCGATACCAACGGCGACTGGACGGGCGATACCGGCGAAGCCATTGAAAACGGCATCTTCCACGAGTCCACGCTCCGCAGCGCCCCGTATTTCGGCCTGCGCATCGACGGCATCACAGAAAACAACTGATACAGACCTACGAAAAATAGGGAAAGCCGCCCCAAAAAAGCGGCTTTCCCTCATTTCATGTTATAATAGGTAAATCTTGCGATCAAGGAGTGGACACGTTTGGGTGCGACAGGGACCGCGGTACAAATAAAGGGCGTAGCCAAGACATTCGGCTCTGTAGTAGCCAATGATAAAATTTTTCTGGAAATACGCCGTGGGGAGATCCTCGCTCTTCTGGGGGAGAACGGGAGCGGAAAAACCACTCTGATGAATATCCTCTCGGGCATCTATTTGCCCGATGAAGGGCAGATCTTCGTGGATGGCCGTGAAGTCGTCATCCGCAGCCCGAAGGACGCCCATGACCTTGGGATCGGGATGATCCACCAGCACTTCAAGCTCGTGGACGTGCTGACGGCAGCGGAAAATATCATCCTCGGGCTCCCAGGCAAGGGACGCCTGGACATGAAGGCTGTTGGCAAAAGGGTCCGGGAAATAGCCGCTCAATACGGTTTCAAGGTGGATCCGGAGCAAAAGGTATACGAGATGTCCGTATCCCAGAAGCAGACCGTGGAGATCGTAAAGGTCCTATACCGCAACGCCGATATACTGATCTTGGACGAGCCCACCGCCGTCCTGACGCCCCAGGAGACGGACAGGCTGTTTGAGGTCCTTGACAATATGCGCAGAGATGGCAAGGCCATCGTGATCATCACGCACAAGCTGCACGAGGTGAAGGAGATTTCCGACCGGGTGGCGGTGCTGCGCCGCGGACAGTTTGTGGGCGAGATGCCGACAGCACAGTCAAGCGCGGAAGAGATGACCAGTATGATGGTGGGCCGTGCCGTCTCATTGAACATTGAACGCGCTGAGCCCGAAAATCCTGTGCCCCGCCTTATCGTCGAGGATCTGACAGTCCGTGACATCGACGGGGTGACGCGGCTTGACCATGTGTCTTTTACTGCGCGAAGCGGCGAGATACTAGGCATCGCGGGCATCACCGGCTGCGGGCAGAAGGAGCTCCTGGAGGCTATTGCCGGGCTTCAAAAAGTGGAGTCGGGCAGCATCAGGTATATCCATCCCGAGACGAATGAGCCTGAGGAACTCCTAGGAAAGGCGCCGGGCGAAATTTCCGCCATGGGCGTGGCCCTTTCCTTTGTGCCGGAGGACAGGCTTGGCATGGGGCTTGTGGGGAACATGGACCTGACAGACAACATGATGCTCCGCAGTTTCAGGAACGGCAAGTCCTTCCTGGCTGAAAGGAAGGCCCCGCGTGATTTGGCCGAGAAAGTGGTAAGCGATCTGGAGGTCAACACGCCCAGCCTTTCGACCCCGGTCAGGCGGCTTTCCGGCGGCAACGTCCAGAAGGTGCTTGTGGGGCGCGAGATATCCTCTTCGCCTACGGTGCTGATGACTGCCTATGCGGTGAGGGGCCTGGATATCCATTCGTCCTACACCATCTACGACCTCATCAACCAGCAGAAGAAAGGCGGCGCGGCCGTCCTGTTTGTGGGAGAAGACCTGGATGTGCTGGTGGAACTGTGCGACCGCATCCTTGTGTTGTGCGCCGGGCGCCTAAGCGGCATCGTGGATGGCAGGACATGTGACAAGCGCACGATCGGCCTGATGATGGCAGGCACCGGAG
>JAEWAH010000287.1 GCA_023391725.1 Bacillota bacterium
GGTCAAACTTCTTGGCAAACTCCCAGTCGCGGGTATCGTGGCCAGGCACGGCCATGATAGCCCCGGTACCGTAGGTGATCAAAACATAGTCGGCGATCCAGATGGGGATCTCCTTGCCTGTAACAGGATTCAATGCCCGAATGCCGCGGATCTCCACACCCGTCTTGTCCTTAGCGACTTCCGTGCGCTCAAAATCGGACTTCTTGGCCGCCTGGGCCTTATACTCCATCAATTCATCGTAGTTGGTGATGGCGCTCTTCCAGGTCTCCAGCAGCGGATGCTCCGGCGAGAGCACCATATAGGTGGCCCCGAACAGTGTATCCGGCCTGGTGGTATAGACGCGGACCTTCTCGCTCCTGCCAGTGACGGAAAAATCGATCTCCGCGCCCTCGGAACGGCCGATCCAGTTGCGCTGCTGGGTCTTGACCTTTTCGATGAAGTCCACCGTCTCCAGGCCGTCCAGCAATTTTTGAGCATACTTGGTGATGGCCAGCATCCACTGCCTTTTTACGCGACGGACAACTTCACTGCCGCAGCGCTCGCAGACACCATCCACCACTTCCTCGTTGGCTAGACCGCACTTGCAGCTCAGGCACCAGTTGATGGGCATTTCCGCCTTGTAGGCCAGGCCATGTTTATAGAGCTGCAGGAAGATCCACTGGGTCCATTTGAAATAGTTGGGGTCGGTGGTATTCACTTCCCGGCTGTAATCAAAGGAAAAGCCCAGGCGCTTGAGCTGCTCCCGAAAGTGATCTATATTTTCATTGGTCACGGCCCGGGGATGCACCTTATTCTTGATGGCGTAGTTCTCCGTGGGCAAGCCAAAGGCATCCCATCCGATGGGGTACAGCACGTTATACCCTTCCATGCGGCGCTTGCGGGCGATGATATCCAGTGCCGTATTGGACCTGGGATGTCCCACGTGCAGCCCCGCTCCGGAAGGATAGGGGAACTCGATGAGGCAGTAATATTTCGGCTTTGTATGATCAGCCTCTGCCCGGAAGGCCTGCTGCTCCTCCCATTTTCCCTGCCACTTCTTTTCGATGGCGGCGGGATCATAAGGCGCCTTATACATAAAATTGCTCCTCCTTCTTCCGCCAGGGGACGCTGTCCCCTGGGTCCGCAAGCTCAATCGTCGCGCTGCTGCGCTACGCTTGCATCACTCGTTTCGCTTGTTTCCTTCGCCTCGCTTCATCCGCCACAGGCGGCACTCGGCTCCGGAACCCCTGCTCAAGGGATATAACCCCTTGAGAATCCCCATGCTTAGGCTAAAATCCTGCCGGGTTGGCAAATGGCCGCAAGTATGCCTGCAAAAAAAAGTGTTCCGCCTTCCTTACAAAGACGAAACGCTTGCGTTCCGCGGTACCACTTTGCTTGCAGGCCTAAACCTGCCTCTCCCTGGCGCGGTATCGGGCGCACCCGCCGGCTTCACCGGTCGGCTCCGGGGCGAGCGGCCTTCCCTACAGCCTCCGCCCTTTCACCAGCCGGGCGGCTCTCTGACGCTTGGGGAACGCGTTCCCTTTCATTGCCTGTGTCGTGCTAACAGTATAGCGTTAAAGGAACCGTTTGTAAAGGGGAGGGGATGGAAGTTGGGAAATTTGAAGGATTGGGGCTATTCTTTCAACCACCCCGGGCCCCACCGCCGAAGGGCGAATGGAGAGAGCCTGGAGCGATGACGGCGAAGCCGGAGAGAGCGGAACACCGAGCAAGCGAAACGCAGCACGGTGCCAGGCTCCTCTGGAGGGGAATCAGGGGCGGAGCCCTTCAAGGGCGATAAGCGAATTCCCTTCCATGCGGTAGCGGATATTGAGGGGCAGGGTAAGCTTGTCCTTGCCATGGCCGGCATGGACGGCCTGGAGGATGGGTTTATCTTGGGGAAGCAAGTCCGAAAAAATCTCCGGAAGGGAGAGGGTGGGCTTTTGCGGGTCGCCGTCGCAGTTGGTGAAGTCGCCCAAGATAAACCCGGCGCATTTTTTGAGCTCGCCGGCGTTGCGCAGCTGCGTAAGCATCGCGTCAATGCGGTACGGCTTTTCGCCCACGTCTTCCAGCAAAAGCAGCTTATCATGAAGATCCGGCATGTACTCCGTACCCATGAGGTTGTTGAGTACTGTGAGGTTGCCCCCGGTGAGCACGCCCTCCGCCTTCCCTTCCCTAAAGCTTTCGAAAGGCTCCCCGTCGGGGTTTTCGATGGCCCCCAGCGGTTCCAGGCTGCTCATGGCCCTCAGCCACAGCGTCCGGCTTTTGTTTTCACGCAGGCCCACCGGCCAGTGAGCCCCGGCCATGGGCCCGTGGAAAGTGACAAGGCCGCACTTGACCTGAAAGGCGCAGTGCAGCGCGGTGATATCGCTGAACCCCACAAAGGGCTTGGGGTTCCTTTCGATCATCTCATAATCGATCAGGGGCAGGATCCTGGCCGCGCCGTACCCGCCCCGAAGGCACACGATAGCATCGATATTGGGGTCCGCAAACATTTTGTTCACATCCCGGGCGCGCACTTCATCGCTCCCGGAAAGATATCCCCGCTGAGAATTGCAGCTTTCCCCCACGATGACCGAAAAGCCCAGTTCGGTAAGCAGGTTCACCGCCTTGTCACGGTTCTCCTGCTCATAGATCGGGCTGGAGGGCGCGATAAGCCCGATGCGAGCGCCCTCTTTCATTGGCGGGGGCAAAAGTGTTTGACGCATGGCTTTGATCCCCTTTCTTTGCATGGCCCCTCCTTCCAGCGCCCATACTAACAAAAGAATTCGCTGGACTAGGAGGACGCCATGCTGACCATATTTTTTCGCTCGGCCATCCTGTTTTTGCTGGCGGTAGGCGGTATGCGAGCCATGGGCAAGCGGCAGGTGGGCCAATTGCAGCCCTTTGAGCTGGTGGTGGCCATTCTGATCGCCAACCTGGCCGTAACGCCCATGGAGAACGTAGGCATCCCGCTGCTTTACGGAGTGATTCCCATGATGGGGCTGGTGCTGCTCCACGGGCTCATTACTCTGATCTCCATGAAGAGCCAGCGCATGCGCTCCTTCTTCAGCGGCACGCCCACGGTGCTCATCCAAAAGGGCGTGATCCAGGAAAAGGAGCTGGAACGGCTGTGTTTCAGCCTAAGCGATCTTTTGGAGGAACTGCGCACCGGGGGCATCTTAAACCCCGCCGATGTGAACACCGCCATTATGGAGACCAGCGGCAAGGTGACCGTGTTCCCCAAGGAAAAAAAGCGCCCGGTGACCCCAGAGGACCTTTCCTTAAGCCCCAGCTATGAGGGGATCCCGATGATGCTGATCCTGGACGGGGTCATCCAAAAACACAATCTTCAAATCGGAAAAATCCCGGAGGACTGGCTGCTGACCAAGTTGAAATTCCAGGGCTTTTCCACACCAAAAGAAGTGCTTTTGTGCAGCCTGGACACCAGCGGCAAGCTGTTCCTGCAGGGACGCAAGGACGGGCAGACACATCTTGTGGACGCTGTGCCGCCAGATGGGATTGGATGGTGAGTCATGAGGGCGACGCTATGGATCATTATTCTCCTGGCCGCGGCGATCCTGACCGTGGGCCTGGTGTCTGACCACGTCAGCGACGGGGTGGTCAAGGAATACTCCCAGCAGGCAATCCAAATAAAGGAGAGTATCAAAAAGGACGATTGGGAAGGAGCCGGACGCATCACGGAAGACATGGAGAAAAAGTGGGAGGACACCTGCGGCTGGCTGCAACTCTGGGTGGATCACCAGGATACCGATAATGTGCGCCTGGCGCTGAAAAAGATACTGGCCGCCATCCAGGTTCAAAGCCTGGACTCCTACTATCAAGCCGACGCGGATCTTATGGAATCGCTGAGCCATGTACAGCACCGGGATGCCCTGACCATCGGCAACCTGCTGTAAGTCTATTTTCGCTTAAGGGTGATCACGTGCATCTGCGGCGGGGCAAACAGCCTGACCGGCAGGAACACGGTGCCCACGCCGTTAGAGACAAGTACATCCGCGCGGTTCTCCTGCACCCAGCCGCTTAAGTACCGGTCGGATACCTTATTGGTGGGGTGGAACAGGGGCTTGCCGAAAAAGGTGACCTGCCCGCCATGTGTGTGCCCGCACAGGGCCAGGTCGAACCAGAACATGCTGCCCTCTGCGTTTTCCGTGAGGAATGCCTCGGGCAGGTTATCCGGGGAATGGGTCAGGAAAATGGTGAAGTCATCCTGCCTGACCTGCGAGGCCACCTGGCTGATTGCTGGGTGGCCATTGTTGTAATCATCCACCCCACATAGATACAGCGCGGAACCGTTCGCCCGGACTTCCCTGACCGCGTTTACCAGGGGCAGCACCCCGGCGTTCAGCATGGCGCTTTGCAGTAAGCTAAGGTTAGTTTCCGGCGCAGTCCTATCATGATTGCCAACCACTCCGGCCACCAGGTACCTGGCCTGTATCTTGGGCAGGTGCTGGAAAAACTCAATAGCTGTCTGGGAATCGTTCCCGTAATCGCCGCCCAGCAGCACCAAGTCCGCGCCCAGAGTGTTGATCTTTGTGATCAGAGATTTTACCCGGTTATGGGAATACAGCGCACCTTCGTGGATATCCGACACATATACAATGGTCAGCCCGTCCAGCGCGGGATTGAGGCCGCTGACCTCCAGCGTTTTTGTTTCCACCTGAAGGTTCCGGGCAGCGTAAAACGGATATCCCAGCACGATCACTACCATAGCGAGCACGATCAGCCGGGATAAACAGCCGCCCCTGCGGTGCCTTGCGCGAGCCATGCGCCTTCCCCCCTTCTTAACCCAGCCCCAATAAAAGCAGTATGATTGGGATGGTGATGACCGACAACGCGGTGCTTACCGCCACGCTGCGTGAGCCCAGCGCCCCATCGCCATGGAAGTATTCCGCCTGCATGGCTGTGGCGGTGGCCCCGGGCATGGCGGAGCATACGAACACCGCTTCCCTTGCGCCCTGGGGGACCTTCAAAAGCATCAGGATGCCCAGGATCGCCGTGGGGAATACGATCAAGCGCAAGAAGCAGCACAGCAGCAGCATCTTATCCTTCAAATCGCCGGGGACAAGATCCGATAGCCTGCCGCCCACCACTACCATGGCCAGGGGCGTAGTTGTATCACCCAGCATCGTCATGGCGTCCAGCGGCACCTTGGGGATGCGCACCGACGCAGCAAAGAACGCGATCCCCAGCAAAACCGCTGCCAGCGTGGGATTCAGCAGCGCTTTTTTGATGGACAGCCCAGCCTTGCCGGCGTAGATATACACTCCCACCGTCCAGGCCAGGAAATTAAAGGCTGCCACATACATCACCGCGTAGATCATTTTGCCTGCGCCCAGCGACGCCATGATCAACGGATAGCCCATGAACCCGGAGTTGGAGAACATGGCCATATGCACAAATACCGCGCGGCGTTCCGGCGACTGCCTGCGGAAAAACGGATACGCCGCAACGCCAGTTGCCAATATGCAGATGATCGCAATGAGCAGCGTCTCCATCAGTTCGCCCATCTGCCCCGGCGCGGCATCCTGCTGGAGCTTGGCAAAGGTTAAGCAGGGCAAGGTGAAGAACAGCACCAGCTTATTAAGCCCCGCGAATGCCCCCCTGTCCAGAATACGCTTTTTTGCCGCAAAATACCCCACAGCCATCAATAAAAATAAAACAATTACCTGGTTCAGCACCTGCATAATTAAGAGCTCCTTCTGGAACATGTTGACACGCCCATAACGCACATTGTACACTATTTTTGCCCCCCAGCGCAACCAGGGGCTCTGCCCCTGGACCCCGGCAAAGGGATATAAC
>JAEWAH010000301.1 GCA_023391725.1 Bacillota bacterium
GGCCTATCAATGATAGGCCTCTTACGAATCAATTACTACCCATGGCTTTTGTAACTGGAGCACAGGCTCTCGTCCGTTTTGCCGGACCCGCAGCCGGGTTTGGGCGCGACCTGGATGTCCGTAAGGGAGCAAAGATTTTCCTTGTTGTGGTATTGACAGCTCCCCACGCTACAATGAATGCACTGCCCCTGTTTGTCCCAAGACAATTCGCATACCTCCCCGCTTTGGTCAAAATGTGCCTGCCGGAAGGAGATTTTCCATCCGGCAGATTTTATTCTGCGCGGGGCCTGCTGTTGCTATGCCGGGATAAGTGTGGTATATTCTTCAAAAGATATCATTTGGTATCGTTTGAAAGCGAGGTTGTTTTGTGCAAAAAAAGTTCTTTACTCCCACAACGCTGGCATTAAGCGCTGCGATTGCCGCAGTTTATGCCGTGCTCTGTTATGTTCTGGCACCCATCGCTTATGGCCCTGTGCAGCTTCGGGTAGCTGAGGCGATGACGCTTTTGCCCGTCCTGATGCCCTCTGCCATACCCGGCCTCTTTGTGGGCTGCATATTGGCTAACCTACTGGGCGGCCTAGGCCCGCTGGATGTGATCTTCGGCAGCCTGGCAACATTGGCATCAGCCGTTTTGACATACTTTTTCCGCAAGAACCGTTATTTGGCCGCTTTGCCCCCGGTGATCATCAACGCGGTGGTGGTGGGCGTGATGCTGCATATTGTGTACAACGTTGAGCTTTGGGCCACCATGGGTTATGTGGCCCTGGGAGAGGCGGTGGCCGTTTATGCGCTGGGCCTTCCGCTTTTGAAGGCCATGGAGAAGATCGGGTTGGACAAGCTTGGCTGAACCCCTGCGGGATCCGGCCGTATAAAGAAAAATGCCGTCAAGAAGTGCCGTAGTGCCGTCTGTTCAAAAGCCCCGCAAGGCTAGGAGCCGAGTCACTGAGGGTGAGGGGCGTAGCCCCGAACCTGGAGCAGTGGAGCGCAGCGAAACTGCTCAACACCGGGAACGCGAAGCGGGCACGGTGCGAAAGGAAAAGAGGGAGCTTATTCGGAAATAAGTGACCGAATTTTGCATCGAAGGCGACAACGCAAGTGAAAATGCCACTCCGCTGGAGTGGCATTTTCACGGTTGCGGGGCTTTTGGGCAGACGAAGAGCGCCGCAGGAATTTTCCTGCGGCGCTCTTTATCAAATCCTCTTAGTAGCGGCTCTGACGCTGAGCATCAAAGCACTCGCGGCAGTACACGGGCCGGTCTCCACGGGGCTGGAAAGGCACCTGGGTGGTGCGGCCGCAGCCATCGCAGATCACTTCGTACATCTGACGCTCGCCACCGCGGGCGCCACCACCCTGAGAATTGCGCCGGTTGGCACGGCAGGCATGGCAGCGGCTGGGCTCGTTCTGAAAGCCTTTTTCAGCGAAGAAGGCCTGCTCAGAAGCGGAGAATACGAATTCGGCGCCGCACTCGCGGCAGGTCAAGGTCTTGTCCTGATACATGTTGGATTCCCTCCAAAGTTCATTATTTACCCAAACCTATGTGCCTTACCGTCGCTCCCGTGGACCCCAAGCATGGGTTTTGGGTTGTGAACGAGGAGGAATGTTCCGGATGCATACCTGGCTGGGCTAACATAAAGGATTATAGCACGAAAGCCACGCTTTGTATACCCCCCTGCAAACATTTTTGTTGCATTCGGCCTTTTTTAGGGCATTTACAAACGATCTGTATTTTTTTTCGGAGGTATTGTGTTTCCACATATTTTGGAATAAAATGCTTCTTATAGTACATTCCAAAAAGCACCATGATTCGCTATTCTTGTAAAAGTTTCATTGGAATACAAAGGAGGAAGCTTGCTCAATGGATTATCCCTCGCTTGGGGCGCGTGTTCGGAGGGAGCGCGTCCTGCGCGGTTGGACGCAGGAGCAGCTGGCGGAAAAGGCCGACATCTCTCTGTCCTTCCTGGGCCATATTGAACGGGGAACCCGCAAAGCCAGTCTTGAAACCATGGTCGTTCTTTGCAACGTGCTGGATGTGAGCATGGACAGCCTTTTGTCCGAGAGTTTGGCCCGCAGATCCCGCCGCTTTCGCCCGGAGGGCATGCCGCCCAGAAAACAGACCGCGATCCAGGAGATCTTGCGTACTGTGGAAGAAGCCGTGGCTGCCTGGGCGGAGGAAGACTGACCACAACTTAAATATCGCATGAGCATAACTAGCCTGCGTCACAGGAAAGCCACCGCCAGGCGTTTTTTGCGATACGTTTTTTCTGTTTAACGGCGCAGATGAAAAGCCCGGCAGGTGAACCTGCCAGGCTTTTCATATTAAGCTGGGATGAGGGCGCATTCAGCTAGGGGCGTTGATCCTATCATGTACGCTTCAGACCAAACAGCTTAAGCTCTTCTTAATGCTGGGAGTAGATATTGGAGATGGCCAGATAGAGATAGATGGGAGCCATCTCTTTGCCACCCTGTCCCTTGGGCGGTTTCTTGGCATTTTGAAATAACATATGAAAAGCTCCTTTCAATTTTTCTTCGCGTATGTGAGCGTTAAGAGAACACCTTGAGCCTTTTTTCCATAGGCTCATGGTCCTTTTCTTCCGGGGCGGAAATGGGCTTGCCAAAGGGCATCTGAGCCGTGAGCTTCCAGGACTCCGGGAGACCCCATTCCTTTCGCACCGCCTCATCGATGAGGGGATGGTAATGCTGCAGCGACGCGCCCAGCCCTTCCTGGCTCAGGGCTGTCCATACCGCCAGCTGATGCATACCGGCGGTATTATCCGACCAGACCGGGAACTTGTCAGCATACAAGGGAAATTGTTCCTGCAATCCCTTTACCACCGACTGATCCTCAAAGAAGAGCACCGTCCCGTAGCCGGACTGGAAGCTGCCCCGGACCTTGTTTTCCGAATTTTTGAACTGCGCGTCGTCCGTAAACTTACGCAATTCCTTCAATACAAATTCCCAAAGCTTCTTATGGTGCTCGCCAAAGAGAACCACGATGCGGGTGCTCTGGGAATTGAAGCCAGAGGGCACCAGGGTCAGGGCCTTTTGCGCGATCTCGACGATTTTATCCTGTGAAACGGGTTTTTCCCCGCTGAAGCCATAGACGCTGCGTCGGCTCTCCAACGCGTTCCAGAAACTTTTTTCCATATCTTTCAGCCTGCCTTTTATAGTTCATCCAACATTTTTTAGGTGGTTCTTGGTTCCTGCTTATAGGATACCCCAAGAAGCGGGTGATGAAACATCCGAAGAGCGCGCATTTCTTGACATCTGCCATGGCAGATGGTATGCTCATTCAAGTCCTTCAAACGCTTGAATGAGGTTTTTTATGCGCAATCTTTTTGGCAAGATCGCCGCCCATCCCCTGATCGATACGCTGATCCATGCCCGTGGCAATGAGCGTGCCTGCGTCCTGACCGAGCCCCTGTGGGGCATTCCCTACAATTTGTATGCTCCTTTTGCGGCCATCTATATGGCAGCCTTGGGCATGACGCCGCTGATGATCGGCGTGACAGCTACGGTCTTTACCGTATCGCAGATGGTGTGGGCGCTGCTGGGCGGCGTGCTCACCGATAAGCTGGGGCGCAGGCTGACCACGTTCATATTCGACTGCTTCTGCTGGAGCATACCGGTCCTTCTTTGGACGTTCGCGCAAAATGAATATTGGTTCCTTGCCGCGGCGCTGTTCAACGGCATGTACCGCGTGACGGAAAACTCCTGGTCGCTTCTGTTCGTGGAGGAA
This sequence comes from Bacillota bacterium, assembly GCA_023391725.1. Taxonomy (GTDB): domain Bacteria; phylum Bacillota; class Clostridia; order Christensenellales; family Aristaeellaceae; genus JAEWAH01. The sequence goes on from JAEWAH010000301.1 coordinate 3,737, forward strand.
GTACCGGAGTCAAGGCTGGTGTCCCTGTATGCCCTGGTCAATATCGCTGGGCTGCTGGCGGGCTTCGTGGCACCCATCTCCTACTTTTTTGTGGAAAGATATTCCCTGATCCCCACCGTACGCGTGTTGTACGGGATCACCTTTGTGCTGATGACCGCGAAATTCGTGATCCTGTACTTTTTCAGCCATGAAACAGATATCGGCAAGCGCCGGCAGGAGGAATTCCGCAGCCGCAGCATGGTGAGCCACCTGCTGGACAGCCGCCATGTGCTGCTAACAATGCTCAAGACACGCCGGGTGATGCTCACCGTGGCGCTTTTGGCCTGCTATGGCGCGATTCGAAGCGTAAACGATAACTTCTGGCCGCTGCTTTTAACGGAAAAGCTGGGCATCGACGGGAAGTACCTGTCCATGTTCGCCACGCTTCGCTCGCTTGTATTGATGGCCGCATACTTTCTCTTTGCCACGAGGGTCAACGTTGCACGCTTTAAAAAGCCCCTCCTCACGGCCTTTGCCTGCCTTGGCGCCGTGCAGGCCATGCTGATGATTTTAGCACAGGGCTCCTTCCTCCTGCTGGGCCTGGGCGTGGTGGTGGAGGCGCTTTCCCTGTCGGTGCTCGCCCCTCTCACCGCCTCGCTCCAGATGATGAATGTGGATCGTGAAGAGCGGGCGCGGATGAACGGGCTCTTCCTGGCCATATGCCTTTTGGTCACCTCGCCCATCTATGCGCTGGCCGGCGCACTGTCCCAACTCGACCGGTCCCTGCCGTTTGTGTTGACTTTGTGCCTGTGCGGGCTGGCATTGTTCCTTTCCCGGCTGGTGTGGCGCGAGAGGCGGGTAGAAGAAGCCGCTTGATGAAAAGCAATAAAGGCGCCGCTGGGCATTGCCCGGCGCCTTATCTTCAGCAGCTACACCTCATCCGGCGCTGACGCGCCACCTTCCCCTAAAGGGGAAGGCAAGCCGGGAAAGGCTTTTGGTTGGCTGTCCTCATGAAGATGAAAACCCCTTGCTTGAATGCGATATAAACCCCACCGCTAAATCATCGTTTACCTAGATGGCGGAAAATGAGGCTGCCGTTCCGCCTATTTCACCCGCCTAGCGCATTGCGCTTCCGACCCTGCATTCGCGCCGGTAAAAGTTTCGGAGCCCGCCAATTTTTGGCGGGCTCCGCTTTCTTTGTTCAAATCGGAGAAATGATTTTGTTATTGCGGCTCCTTCAGAAAGTAGATATACCTTGTCCAGCTCAAGGTCTCGCCTGAGACCTGCGTTTCCCGGCTGTTGCCGTCGGGCTTGAAGCCCAGCTGCTGATAATGGAAGCGGGAGCGCAGATTATCCCTTAATACCCAGACCGTTACCTGGCTGACGCCCAGGGTTCTCAGTTCCTTCAGGACGCTTTCCACCAGCTTAAGGGACTCCTCCGGCGGGGTATCGGGGAGGCATTGCAGTTCGACGATCTCACTATGGGCGCTTGCAGCGTCAATGCGGCAGGCGGAGAATGCTTTCAAAACATCGTCCAGGTACAAAAGCCTTACCTGCATGGCGGGGTCTTGCATCCATGCTTTGTAGGAGGCGATCCACTGTTCATCGTCTTTCAGGTCGCAAAGCACATCAAAACCGCGGTAGGTCTCCTTGCAGTATTCCTGCCGAAAGGTGACAAGCGCCTGCATATCTTCCGGCTGTGCCGGGCGGATCACCCGCACTGCCGTACTCATATCAAACGGAAGCCGGCTTCCGCCTGCTCATCGTTATACTTGGAAAGAAGCGTTCTGATACGGTTGTAGGGGTTGAGAAGCTTGCTGAGCGACCGGTCATGATTCAAAGTGGCAATAATATAGGAAAGATATTTGCTCATGTCCGCCTCGATAAACCAGGGGGCAGCCATCAATTCAGGGGTGCGGTAGGTGAGGTTGGTTGCGATGACCCTGGTGATGATGCCGTCTTCATACGCCTTGTTGAAATCCTTCAGGCCGTTGGTGAAGAAGGCAAAGGTGCCGGCTGCGAAGATGCGGTTGGCCTTGCGGTTTTTAAGCTCCCTGGCCAGATCCAGGATGGATTCGCCGGAGGAGATGATATCGTCGGCCACGAACACATCCTTGCCTTCCACGCAATCGCCCAGGTATTCGTGGGCGATGATGGGGTTACGACCGTTCACTACACAGGTGTAATCCCTGCGCTTGTAGAACAGTCCCATATCCACCCCAAGAACGGAAGAGTAGAAGATGTTGCGGTCGATGGCGCCCTCGTCGGGGCTGACGATCATCATATGTTCTTTGTCGATGGATAAATCTTTTTCCTTGCGCAGAAGGGCTTTAAAGATTTGATAAGAGGGCATGACGCTCTCAAAGCCGATAAGGGGGATGGCGTTGACGACGCGGTTGTCGTGAGCATCGAAGGTGATAATGTTGCTGACACCCATGTGTTCCAGTTCCTGCAGGGCGATGGCGCAGTCCAGGCTTTCCCTGGAGGTGCGGCGGTGCTGGCGGCCTTCGTAAAGCATGGGCATGATCACGTTGATGCGCTTTGCCTTGCCGCCGATGGCGGAAATAATACGTTTCAGGTCCTGAAAGTGGTCGTCGGGAGACATGGGCACGTCGTTGCCGTACATCTTGTAGGTGCAGTTGTAGGCGCCTACGTCGCACAGGATATAGATGTCGTAGCCCCGGACGCTCTCCTTGAGCATGCCCTTGGCCTCGCCTGTGCCAAAGCGCGGGCAGGTAGCCTTGATGAGAAAGTCGCCCCGGTCATAGCCCGGCGCGGTGACCAGTTCCTGCTCCTCCTGAAGGTCCTGGTGATCGCGCCACTTCATCAGCCATGCGTTCACCTTTTCCCCTAGAGCCTCTGTGCCACGCATGGCTATCAGCCCCAGAGGCCCCACAGGGACGGACAGAAATGCGTCCTTGTTCCAATCGCTCATGAAATCCGTCACAGCATCATCCTCTTCCGCACGCAATTTCGGACGCTGACATTATACATTAAATTCGTCGTACTGAGAAGTGCTTCGCGAAAAAGAACAAATAAATAGAATACTTGTCGAATTTTGCCGGAATGTTTTTACATCTTTCTTCTAATAGGGCGGCAATGTTCCAGTATCATTGTATGGGGTACTTTCCATTTTATTTATGCCCGGACCGGGACATTTTTATTTGCTTTCCTATAGGATGTGTGATACAATGGCGCCACACCGATGAAGAGGAAAAGTATCCGCAGACTTAGGTTAAGCGAGCCGGGGAGAGTGTAAGCCCGGTCCGGCGGCAGGCGGGGAATGGGCCTTGAAGGGCGCTCCGAAAAGATGGCAAACTGAGTAGGCAGCGACGGGAGCCTCCCGTGAACGGGGCGGAGAGCGCAAAAGCTCTCACTGAGCGGGCGCTTTATGCGCCAATCGGGGTGGCACCGCAGGCAACTGTCCCCAAACTGGGACGGCTGTTTTTTTATGCCTATTTAACATGACAAGGAGGTCATTTTGATGGAGCAAGCCATTCAGCCAAAGAGACAGGTCATCTTTTCGGGGATCCAGCCTTCGGGTACGCTGACCCTAGGCAACTATATCGGTGCGCTGCGCAACTTCCGCACGCTGCAGGAGGACTACGACTGCCTCTACTGCGTGGTGGATATGCACGCAATTACTGTTCGCCAGGATCCTGCCGCGCTCAGGCGCCGGTGCAACGAGCTGGCTGCCTTGTATATCGCCAGCGGGCTTGACCCGGACAAGAACCTGATCTATTGCCAGAGCCATGTGAGCGCCCATGCGGAATTGGCGTGGGTCTTGAACTGCTTCACCTATATGGGGGAGCTTGGCCGCATGACCCAGTTCAAGGACAAATCCGCCAAGCATGAGGAAAATATCAACGCGGGGCTGTTCACGTATCCCGTGCTGATGGCGGCGGACATCCTGCTGTATCAGGCCAATATGGTCCCGGTGGGCGTGGACCAGAAGCAGCATCTGGAGATTTGCCGGGATATCGCCACCCGCTTCAACGGCGTGTACGGGGATGTATTCACCATTCCGGAGCCGTATATCCCCAAGCTGGGCAGCAAGATCATGAGTTTGCAGGAGCCCGAAAAGAAAATGTCCAAGTCCGACCCGGAGGACACATATATCGCCATCCTCGACAAGCCCGACGTCATCCGCAAAAAGATCCGCCGGGCGGTAACCGACAGCGAGGGGAGCATCCGCTTCGACGAAGTGAATAAGCCGGGTGTTTCCAATCTTTTGACCATAATGAGCACGCTCACAGGAAAAGATATCCCGGCGCTGGAGGCGGAATTTGACGGCCAGGGGTATGGCGTCTTGAAGGATCGGGCGGTGGAGGCCGTGATCGAAACACTTTTGCCCATCCAGCAGGAGTTTGACAGGATTATCGCCGACAAGGAGTATATCCAAAGCGTGATGAACCGCAACGCTGAGCGTGCCCGGGCGCTGGCCCAGAGGACATTGAGCAAAGTCTACAAAAAGGTCGGGTTTGCCACAAGGTAAGGCGTAGCAAAAATCTGGCTATACGAACTTGAAAGGTGCGTGAAAAATCCGAATAGCCTTGCACGGGGAAGTGCATACTGTTAGCAAAACAAGGAAAGGTATGTGAACGCTATGGTAGATCGCATTTCCCTGCTGCTGGTGATCATCGGCGCCATCAACTGGGCGTTGATGGGCATTTTTCAATTCGACTTAGTGGCTTACCTGTTCGGCGGGAGTAGCACGACCGTCAGCCGTGTCATCTACACGCTGATTGGCGCGGCGGGCCTGTGGTGCATCTCGCTCCTGTTCAAGGACAGGGACCGGGAGCACGAACACGATCACGATCGTGACCGTGAACCCAAGCACGAGTAATCCTTCGAAAAAATGACGCGGCGGCGTCATTTTTTCGATTCTGCACTTTTCGCCTGTGGGTTTTTAACCGGGTTTGCTACGCCACCCGGTTCAAACCCACGGTCGGCGAAAAGCGTAAGGAATGTTTGCTCCACAAACCCCCGTCAGCCCGGCAAAGCCGGGCTAGACGATTTCATATGAAGGGGCTCCGCCCTTCATACATCCCCGAAAATTTGTTTCCCATGCGATGGGTGCATAGGAACTGCTCTTTTAATGCGATAGGCATGCAAAAGGGCGGTCTTTTTATTTTGCCCTGATGAAGTTTTTGCAGGAGGGTGCGGGAGGGGGATTTTATCAAAAGTCCCCCTCCCGCTTATCTCACATGATCTTCCCGCCGTTGACGTGCAGGACCTGGCCGGTAACGAAGGCGGAATCGTCGCAGGCGAGGTAGACATAGGTTGGGGCAAGTTCGAAGGGCTGGGCGGCACGGCCCAGGGGCGTATCCTTGCCGAACGTCTCTACATCCTGGGGGGAGAAGCTGGAGGGGATAAGGGGAGTCCACACAGGTCCCGGGGCTACGGCGTTGACACGGATGCCGCGCTGGGCCAGGGAGAGGGACAGGGAGCGGGTGAAGGAGACGACCGCGCCCTTTGTGGCGGAATAATCGATGAGCGTCTTGTCCCCGGCGTAGGCGGTGACTGAGGTGGTGTTGACGATGCAGGCGCCGGGCTTCATGTGCTTGATGCAAGCCTTGGCCATATAGAAGTAACTCAAAACATTGGTGGAGAAGGTCAGCCCCAGCTGTTCGGAGGTGATGTCCTCCAGGCTGTTTTGGGGATACTGCACCGCAGCATTGTTCACCAGCACGTCAATGTGGGAGAATGCGTCGAACGCCTTTTGAAACGCATCGGCCGCGGCCTGTTCCGTCTTCAGGTCGCAAGGAATTAAAACGCAGCGCCTGCCATATTGTTCCACAAGGCGCTTTGTCTCCTGCGCATCCTCCGTTTCGTTCAGGTACATCACGGCGATGTCCGCGCCCTCCTTGGCAAAGGCTACCGCCACGGCCTGGCCAATGCCGCTGTCGCCGCCGGTGATCACCGCGGCGCGGCCTTTCATTTTGTTTGCGCCCACGTATTGCGGGTTGTCAACAATGGGTTTGGGGTCCATTTGAACCTGTTTGCCGGGCTGGACATTTTGGTGCTGGGGCGGGAAGCTTTGGGGCCTCGAGGGGGCCTGCTTTTGATATGATGAGGAGTTTTCCATAAAGCACCTCCGGTATTTTGCTGGCATTAGGCTTTGCCCTGGGGAAGAGGTTTATGCGGCATTATCCGCCTAGATCGTGCGAATTATGGAGGAAATTTCCTGGTGATTGGCGAAATAAGAAAGGGGAGCCGCGGCTACTTGCGGACTGCCCGAAGGAGAACAGCTATGGCGGATAAACTTTTGATCGTGCATGGCGGCGGCCCAACGGCGGTGCTGAACGCTTCGTTGTACGGCGCACTTACGCAAGCCAAAATATCCCCGCGCATCGGGGAGGTCTACGGAGCCCTGGGCGGGACAAAGGGCCTGGTGGAGGAACGCTTCCAGCGTTTGGATACCTTGGGGGAGAATCAATTATCCCTGCTGCCAAGGACGCCGGGTACGGCCATCGGCACCTCCCGGTACCCCCTTACCCAAGCGGATTATCCGCGCATGAGGGATATCTGCCTGAAAAACGGATTTCGTTATGTACTCTTCAGCGGCGGGAACGGGACGATGGAATCCTGCCTGCAATTTTATCTTGTGTCCCGTGACATGGGGATCGTGGTGGCCGGCATTCCCAAAACGGTGGATAACGACATCACCGGCACCGACCATGCCCCGGGTTATGGCAGCGCGGCCCGCTTTGCGGCCAGCGCCTGCGCGGCTATGAACCAGGATGTGAAATCGCTGCCCATCCATGTGAGCATTCTTGAATTGATGGGCCGCAACGCCGGGTGGATCACGGCTTCCACCGCACTGGCCAGAAGGAAGGAAGGGGACGCGCCACACATGATCCTTTTGCCGGAGCGGCCCTTTGACCAGGAAGTCTTCTTAAAAGAGGTGGAGGCGCTTTATAAAAAGTATGGCGGCGTAGTGGTGGCGGCCAGCGAGGGGCTCAAGGACTTAAAGGGACAGCATATCGTGCCGCCCATCTTCACATCGGGCCGCGCCACCTATTATGGCGATGTGGGCACGCACCTTGCGGGGCTGATCATCCAGCATATGGGCATCAAGTCCCGCAGTGAAAAGCCCGGGATGCTGGGCCGCTGCGCTATGGAGTACCAATCACACACTGA
>JAEWAH010000317.1 GCA_023391725.1 Bacillota bacterium
AAGACTTGGGCACCTCAAGGCCCGCCGCTGTAAGCAGATCGTTGCGCAGGATCAGCACAAACGGCGCGGCGCACATGGGCAGGCCGAAAAGTTCGCCGTTCAGCTTAAAGGAGTTAAGCATTTCAGGGTAGAAGCCGGCAAGGAACTCGGGATCGAAGGCGGGGCTGATATCCTCCAGGATGCCCATGCCCTTCCAGACCGCGTTGTTGGCGCCGTTGGCGATCACCAGGTCCGGCAGTGTGCCGGACGCGGCCATGGCCTGCACGGTTTTCAAAACATCCGCGGAGGGTACGCCGATCAGTTCAACTTCATACTCGGGATGCGCTTGCTCAAAACCTTCCACGACTCCAGCCAGCACCTTGTCCTCCGGGCTTTCCACCACCCAGGGGCCCATGATCTGCACCTTGGTCTTGGCTGTTTCCGCCAGTGCCATGCCCGGCAGCAGCAGGCAGAGGACCAATAGAGACGCCACCAATGTCCGGATGCGCTTCATGTTTCTCTCCTCCTTGATTTGATCTGGGTGCGTTCATCATAGCAGCAGAAACCAGACGGGAATAGATACCGCCGTTATGAAATGGTGTATTTTTTACCGTCTTCCACATCTTTATAGGGACTCAATGGCAGACTGCTGGAGGAAGGTGGATAAAATTCCGGAATGGTGGATTGTATCATCTTTGCCCGGTAAGGTTGTGGCCAAACTGCTTTTTGTATACGCGAGTAAGGTACCGCCAGTCGGAAAAGCCTACGGCTTCCGCAATTTGATATACCTTCATGGAGGTAGTACGCATCAGCTCCTGGGCACTTTCCAGGCGGATGCGCGTAAGATACTGCGCAAAGCCTTCGCCCGTTTCCTCCTTGAAGATCAGGCTGAAGTAATTCTTGCTCATGCCGGCGTGATGGGCCACCTCGTTCAGCGACAGGGCGGGGTTGGAAAGGTTTTTGTGAAGGTAGGCGCAGGCACGCTTGATCTCCAGACGCTTGATGTTGCCGCCGGACTCGGCCGCGTGAGCCGCCGTTAGCAGGTAGTCCTCAAACATGTCGATGGTAAATAGCGAGTAAAGGTTAGAGAACAGTCGCTCCTGCCGCTCGTATACCAGGGAAAGCGCCCCCGCCTCCTTTCCTGGCCCTTCCAGCAGCATGGAGAGGATCCCTGCAGAAAGCTCAATCAGCATTTCCCGGCTGACCTCCGTCCGCTGGTTGATCAGGCCGAAGATGCGCCGGATGCGGGCATCGTGATCCTCCTGGCGCATGTCGGCATACATCTGCAGCAATTCGCCGATCCAGCTGCCATCGTTTTGCGGCGCGATGGGCAGCTCATCATGAAATACCACAAGGCCTGCGCGCATGGCATGGGTCGCACAGGCATAGGCCTGCCCATAGATTTCGCCCAGGGCGACGATGGGCTGGCGCAGGCGCGCGACGCCGCACACGGCTTCCAGATGGAGGTCTGTCCGAAGGCTGTCGAAAATCATGTAAATCTGCTTGCGTAACCGCTGTCGGGAATGCAGCGCGCTCAATTCCGAGGCGCAGATCAGCAGATAATGCATTGCGTCCCGGGCAAGCGTCTCATACGCGCCGGGAGGATCCAGCGCTTGCGTGATTTTTGCAAGCACCTCGCTTTTGAACTGGTATTCCGTTTTGCCGCCGGAAAATGCAACTTTGGGATCGGTAACGCGGATCAGCGCGACATCTACCGCATCGGGCGGGAAGGCGAGGGGAAAGGGGCGCAATTCCTCCTGAAACTGGGCAAGGGTCATGCGCCTGCCGTCCATCAGGTCCAACAGTACAGCGTGCTTGACGGACGCCTCCTTTTCCGTCAGGCGCTCACGAAGATGCTCCACCTTTTGATCTTCCGTCTGCCGCATGGCAAGCCGCTCCGCCGCCGCCTTCACGGAGCGCAGAATGTCCTCGGGCATCATCTCCGGCTTGAATAGATAGTCGCAGGCGCCGTTTTGGATGGCCGCGCGGCTTAAGGCGTATTCGCTGTGGCAGCTTAGGATGATAACCTCGCATTTATACCCGCGGCGCTTGATCTCCCGCAGTAATTCCAGGCCGTCCATGGGGGCCATCTTCACATCCGTGATCACGACATCCACAGGCTGCCGCTCCATGAGCGCAAGGGCTGCCTCACCGCTATGGGCGGCCAGCGGCTCCGTGAAACCATTGCTCTTCCAGTCGATCAGACTGTTGATGCCGCGGATCACAAAATGCTCATCATCCACAAAAAGGATCTGAAGCGGCTTCATGGCTTTCCTCCTTCAATATTTTGGGGATGCGTACGGTGGTCCTCGTGCCTTTGCTCAGCTTGCTCTCCACAGTGAGTCCAAAGCCGGCGCCAAAATGCAGGCGGATGCGTTCGTCGATGTTGCGAATGCCGAGGCCGGAAAAGTGGGCGATCTCCTTCACCTTCATTCCTTGCCCGTTGTCGGATACGGTGAAGAAGATGGTGTCGCCGTCCACCTTGCCCTCGATCACGATGCGCTGCCCCTGCTTATCCTTGGAAAAGCCGTGTATATAGGAATTCTCCACGATGGGCTGGAGGATAAACTTCATGGTTTGATACTGCTCAATTCCCGGTTCCAGCAAAAAATCAACCTGGGTTTCATCGCCGTAGCGCAAGCTCTGGATCGACGTGTAGTCCCGCAAAAACGCCATTTCCGACGAAATGGGGATCATCTGCTCTGCATCGCTGCAGGTGAACTTGAGCATGCGTACCAGGGACACCACCGCCTTGGCGATCTTGTCGTTGTTCTCCATTAGAGCCAGCCATTTGATGGTGTTGAGGGTGTTATACAGAAAATGTGGGTTGATTTGGTTTTGGAGTGCCTTGAACTCTGCCGCCGCCTTGATCTTTCCCTGTTCCGAAATGGTTCTCATCAGCCCGTCCAGCTGATCCACCATGCGGTTGAACTCCAGGGTCAGGCTGTTGAATTCCTCGCACCGGGACTTGATCATTGTGATACTTCTGTCGTTTCTGCCCACCTTTTTCATCTGCCGGCTCAGCCATGTGATGGGCAGCGTAATCTGCCTGGATAAAAGCGCCGAAAGCAGCATGGTTACTATCAGGGCCAGCAGTGCCATGTACAGGAACATGCGGTTCATCTGCAGAAATTCCCGGTCGATGGCTTCGGTGGACACATATCCCACCAGCCGCCAGCCAATATGGTTGATGATGTACTCCGTTTGCACTGTGTCCGAAAGCTTTGTGCCCTGTGAAAGCATAGGCAGGGCATCATTGAGCGTCGTGCCAAGGAGGCCCTTGTCGGCGCAGTACAGGATGCGGTTTTCGCTGTTGACAAGTACGGCAAAGCCCGTCTGCCCAACATCTACGCTTTTTATTATGTTTTCGATAAAATCGTATTTGATATCAATCTGCACAATGGAATACTGTTCTTTCAGCCAGGGAAGGTCCAGCCGACGCAAAAATGAAATGGCGTACTGCTGCTGTTGGCTTTCCCGGAGCAGGTCCTCCGATACGCCAAGGTAGGCGATGTGGGCCGCGGTGACGATGGTCGCATCCTTGGCGTCCAGAAGCTCCTGTACCCAGGAGGCCTGCTTGATCGCCTCCGGGTTTGTTTTGGTGGTGGTGGACAACAGCCGCTTGTCACGGCTGAACACGTAAATATCCGAAATGTAGGGGGCAGATTGCTTGTAGTTCCAAATCAGGCGGTTGATGTCGTCAATCACGTCCAGCTTCTGTATGGAGGAGGCGCTATATTCAAGCAGGATCAGCGAGGTGCGCACGCTGGAAATCAGCCGCTTCTCCGCCTGATAAATTTGGGAGAGGAGCGTATTGATATTCTCCCCCGCCTGTTTGATGATCTCGTTGCCGTAGGTGCGGCAGCGGTTTTCATATAATTCCCGGATACTCGTATTATACGAAATGGAAAGAGTTGCCAGCGGAACAATAATGACTGCCGCCATCGCAAGCATCAGCATCGTACGTATTTTCAGTTTCAAAACGCCCACTCCATTCCATGTAAGAATAGAGCCAAGGGCGCTTTTTGTCAAATTCAATTTTACAAACATATGGATCGTATACAGGGACGTTTCTCTTGTGCTAATAGATAAACTTATCTACAAAAGAAAATATGAAGCGGTGCAACCATCCACTGTATTGTGGAAATATCCAGACAGAAAATGTTGCAGGAACTATCTTGGAGAAATGTTTTCAAAAAAGTTGCAGTAGCTATTGAAGGGGCTAAAAATGAATTGCATTAAGAAAAGACCGTTGAAAACTTGGTGCTTTCAACGGTTTCCTTCTGGTCTGGGTGAGAGGGTTTGAACCTCCGGCCTCTTGAACCCCACCGGTAGTCACGCTTATTGCCCTATACTATGGCATTATATGATCCTTGAGCCCTCTCCGTAGGCGAGTGCCCTAAATAGCGCTGCACCGTATGCACTTTTCCCGTACACTCATGTGCCGTTTTTCAAGAATTTCCACCAATCCAATTCCACGCCAGTGCTTTCGAATACGAAGTACACATCGTGGATGCCCTGGATGCGGGAGTTCAATAAGAAAACCCGTGAAGAATATGCGGCAGACGGAGCTAATGAAGCATTGTATACCGCATCGCTGCCTAAGCTGTCCAGGCGGATCTGAATGGTGACGCTTCTTTCGTTCTTTGCATGCATGACAAGCCTGTCTGCGCCTTCAGCGCCAAAATCCACGCCGCGGACGCTGATATAGCCTCCCGCATCAATAGCCGCTACGATGCCGTTGCCTGTACCGGCCTTACGGTCCGCATCAGGCGCAAGGCCGGTTGTAGCACCGGCCAAGGCAGCCAAGGTTTCCGCTTCCACCTGTTCAAAGGGGTTCAGGGGTTTCAATTGCGTAACGCCAACCCTGGTAGCAGTTACAGGAACAATGGCTCCTGTATCATCCACTGTAAGAGTATCAATAAATGTACAGCGGTAGCCTTTGGATAGGCCCATGGCTGATTCCATCGTTTGAGTATGATATGCGATATACCATTTGCCTTCAAAGAAAAACAGGCAATGGTGGTTGTTGCCCCAGCAGCCGAAAAAATCCCCGGGATTCTTCAAGATCAGCCCGGCGTATGCAAAAGGCCCCAGCGGGCTTTTGCTTGTCATGTAATGGATCTGTCCGTTGGCAAGGCCCAACTCCGATTCCTTTTCCCTGGGTACCTGGAAATTGGTGCAATACGAATAGTAGTACATATCCCCGATTTTATTGATGCCGGAATCCTCAAACAAATAAGGTGCGTCTATCACAACAGGCTCGCCCACGATGCTTGTCATATCTTCCCCAAGCATAACTGCACGGGCTGTTTTCGGCGATGCCGCTTTCCCCTCGGGAACGCCCCCTCCAAAATAGAGGTATGCCTTGCCGTCATCTTCCATAAGCACAGCCGGGTCGAACAGCCAGGTAATGCCTTTGCAGTTGGGCGTTTGACGGGAGATAAGGGGTTTGCTAATAGGGTCCCAAAAGGGACCTGTGGGGCTGTCGCCGGTGAGAACGCCGATACCGCCTGCGCTGTTGGCAAAGTAAAGAAAGAACTTCATCTTACCTTCGATTTCCTTACAGGCTGCCGCGGGCGCCCAGGAATTGGCGGCCCATGATGCCGCGCCGCTGCTGCTTGCAACACGGATGGCGCCGTGATCCGTCCAGTTGACAAGATCGGCGGAAGACACTACATTGATGGTATTAATCTTGCTGTAAGTGTTGTTTTTGATTGTTCCGTCGGTACTATATTCCAGCACATCACCCGTCATATACAGATAGACGCGACCATTGTATACAAGGGCATAAGGGTCGGCCCCAAAGCGCTGGGTCATCACCGGATTGTTTTCTTCGGCGCCCTTGTATCCTTTCCTTGCGCCGGTGTCTATAGATGAACCAGCATGGGGAAGAGGCACTTCTTTTTCCGTAAGTCCTAATGCTTCCACTGCCTTTTGCAGGCTTTCCTGCGTGTTTTGCAGGGGGATGCTGTCATCCTGCAGCACCCCAAAGAACGCGGCCTTGCAAGAGAGGTCGGCATTAAACAAAAGCGGATAGTAGGTATGGTCCTTATTGTTAAGCCAGGACCTATTATCGGTAATCCCCCAGAAGGTGACACTTGTGATGTTGATGCCGGCCTTTTCCTTCAAACGGGCTAGCATGGAAAACATGCGGCGGTATTTTGATGCCAGGGCCATTTGGCCAATCAGGCTGTTATCTTCCGTTTTGATATCCAGCTCTGTGACCTGCAGTTCAATGGGCAGGGACCCGTACAGGGTAATGGCTTCCTCAAAATCGGTCAGGGAGGTATCAATGGCGATATGCCCTTGCATTCCAAGGCCATCCACCAGCCCTTTGTCCGAAAGTGCCTTCAAAAGGTTGCGGATCAGGTAGAGCTTATTTTTTTGATAACAGTTATAGTCATTATAAAACAACTTCTGTTCTGGCGCAGCATATTTGCGCGCATAGGTGAACGCAAGCTCGACAAAGTCATCGCCAATGGTCTGATACCAGAGATTGTTGGTAGTGCGTAAGCCATCGGGATGCCTGTCGGCGGGCTCAATGGCCTCGTTTACAACATCCCACGCGTATACCACGCCGGGATATTGGGTATTCACATGATCCATCACGTCATGGATATAATTTTCCATGCGCTTTTCCATGACATCCTGTTGCGCAAGCGGGGCGCTTGTATCCTTTTCATAGTTGGCGCTGAAAAACCAGCGGGGTACCTGACTGTGCCAAACCAGCGTATGGGCGCGCATAGTCATGCCGTTTTCCCTGGCAAAAGACAAGACGATATCTGCCCTTTGAAAATCCAGCGCAACCCGTGTCTTGTCACCGGATGCCACAGTTTTTGCATGGTCCATGACAAAGTCGGCCTTCATTTCGTTTTCACAGGTGAGACTGTTGAAATTGCCGGTAATGACTTTGACGGCAGCATCCGATTTAAGCCACATAGGCGAAACGGCCGCACCGATTTTAAAGAGGCCTTCATACTTCTTATAAAGGCTCGGCGCCTCTCCCGTCTTGAGATAAATCTGGTATGCGTTCATGGTGTTCCCTTCTCCCTTTGCCATGACAAACGAACCGTTCACCATGACCAGTATTGCCGCTATCCACAATAGCCAACGAAATTTGCCAGCCACAGCGAATCTCCCTTTCCTCCCATTTAGGCGGGATGACAGAAAAACCCGTCATCCCGCCTATGGCCTTTACTTAATACAAGTCAGCTGTCTATTTGCCGTTGGTAGCATCCAGATATGCCTGCCACTGGGCCTTCATAGATTCCAGCTTTTCCGCGGGGGTCACGGCTCTGGCGGCCACATCCCAATAGAAGTCCGGACCCAGGTCGTAGCCGGTGATCAAGGAATTGTACCAGGTGACGGCATGGGCGGGATCACGCATCATGGCTACGGTTTCGTCAACCGCGCGGGTGTCGCGGTATTTGGCGTAATAGCCGTTCTTCCAGTCTTCCGTATCACCATAGCCGGGGGTGGGGTTGGTGTACAGGTCGTAGGCAAAAGCGATCTTCCAGGCCCTGTCGGCATCGTAGCAGGCAGGAATGACGGATACGTTGTCCTCCCAGATGTTGACATACGTGTCCAACCTGGGCCCCTTGGGGAACATGACGAAGCCATAATCGTCTTCCATGTTACTATTCAGTGTGCTTGCGTAGTAATCCTGGTGCACCTGCATAGCGGCTGCGCCATTTTGGAAGGATGCTTCAAAGTAGTTCCACTCTGAGCCCTCAGGCTGCGGAAACTCATAGTTCTTTAGAATTTCCACACCCCAGTTGGCGGCTTCCAGGAAGGCGTCACTGCCGGTGGCATTATAGTACTTGCCGTTTTCGTCAACACCTACGAAGCAAGCGCCATTGGAGGCCAGTGTCGCGCTCAGGAAGTGGGGGCCGAAGCTGCAAAGGGCATACACATCGGTTACGCCGTCATTGTTGGTGTCACGGCTGATCTTTTTGCACAGCGCTTCAAAGGCTTCCCAAGTCCAGGTGCCA
Source organism: Bacillota bacterium (assembly GCA_023391725.1). Taxonomy (GTDB): domain Bacteria; phylum Bacillota; class Clostridia; order Christensenellales; family Aristaeellaceae; genus JAEWAH01. The sequence goes on from JAEWAH010000317.1 coordinate 7,974, forward strand.
TCTTTCTGCATATCGTAGAGGGATTCAGGATCTACGCCGGCTTCCTCCAGCATGCGTTTATTGAAGAAAATGCCCGTGCGGGGTTCGCCGGTTTCGGGCCGCATGCCATAGATGCTGCCGCCCTTGGTCATAAGGGCTTTGGTAGCGCCATTCCACTTGGGCTGGGAAAAATCCAGGCAGCTCAGGGTGTTAAGGTCATAGAACAGGCCGCTGTTCATGGGCGCCGCCTGGGAGCCGGGCCTGGTCAGGAACACGTAGTTTTCCGGACCGCCTGTAGTGGCAAAGTTGGTGACAAATTCCGGCATGGTCCCCCAGTCGGTAACGGCCACACGCTTGATTTTGAAGTTGTATGTGGACTGGATCCACTCACGGTACTCCGCAGTGGCTTCCTCCTGGGCGGTGGAGGGTTCGGGCTGCTCGGCAGCCGTCCACCAGTCACCAACGATGATTTCCATGCCGCCAAGATCAACGGTCTTGCCATCCTTGTCCAGAATGACTTCCACACCCTCAAAAGGTGATTCCGCAGCGGCGGTGAGGCTTGTTCCACCCAGCACCAGCAGGGCGATCAGTGTCAGCGCGATGAGCCTTTTCATTGTTTTTCCTCCTTATCTAATTTGGGCAGGCGTGACAACCGGTTGACAGGAACGCTTGCTTGGCAGCTATCCCTCCTTTCTTTTGATTCAGCGCAAATCCATCGCTCAGATTAATGATCCGTGCAAGGGCTACATTTTGATGCCCGTGAGGCTGATGCTTTGCACAAAACCGCGCTGGGCAAAAATATACAATAGGATCAGGGGAGCAATGACCATCAGGGTGCCGGTGGAAATAATCTGCTGCATATACGCCACCGATGCGCCGCCCGGCAAGCCCAGAGTCAGGGATACATACTGGCTCAGCCGCTCGCCCAGCCCGGAGATCTGCATGGACAAAAGGGTGGAGCCGCCCAGGAACAGATTGGAGTAGAACACATCAGTCCATTGCCACACGAAGGAGAAAAGAAAGCAGGATACCAAAATCGGCATGGCATCGGGCAGAATCACCCGCCAGAAGGTTTTGAATGTGCCGCAACCGTCCACATAGGCGGCTTCCTCAAGAGATTTGGGAATACTTCCGAAAAATTGCCGGATCATGTATATGTACAGCCCGTTTTTGAGCCCCATGCAAGTGAGGCTCATCATCAGATACGGCGTGATGGAACCTCTCAAGTTCAGCTTCTGACCACCATTCAATGCGCTGATCAAGCCGAAAATGTCAAAATAGCGGAAGTGCAGGTACAGCGAGGAAGAAATGGTTTGAGGAGGGATAATGATCACCAGCACTACGCAGGCAAACCACAGCCTTTTCAGTGGGAAGTCAAACCTTGCAAACCCATAACCTGTAAGCGTGCAGGCCACAATCTGAAAAACCGAAACCATAAAGCAAACCCACAGCGTATTGATCAAGGCTTTGCCGTAAAG
>JAEWAH010000021.1 GCA_023391725.1 Bacillota bacterium
TTTTGCTGGAGGGCTTGGCCGGCATCCTTCGCCGCGCCGCCGGAAACATCCTTTTGCAGGCTTTCCATCTGCCGCCGTGCTTCGTCCAGGCTTAAGAGCGCCTGGCGCGGATCCTCCGCCTGGCGCAATGACCTGGCCAGATCGCCCAGCTGCTTGCGCAGCTTGGCTTGTTCCTCCTTGGTGTAGGGGGCATCGTCCAATTTCTTTGCGGCTTCTTCTGCCTTTTCGGCCTGTTTTTCCATCGCCTTTTTGAATGCCTCCCGCTGGCGGGCGATATCTCCGGCCGGGTTGGGCAAAAGCAGCGCCACCAAGATCAGGGCGGCCAAGGCGCCGGAAACATACAAAGGCCTCCTGTCGGGAAGCAGGGGAATGGCCTTCTTGGGAGAAAGGGCTGACAGATGGCGGATGGCGTCCTCCCGCTGGAGAAGCGCCATGGGCGTATCGGTTTGGGCGGATAGCGCCGTGACGGCCCGTTCCTTCAAGTCGCAGGCGTCGGCCAGCCTTGCAGCCTGCAAAAGGGGCGCGGGCAGGAGCGACGACACCAAAATAGAGGCGGCCAGCACTGCCGCCCCGGAGAGGGCCATGCGAAGGAAAAGCCCCGTGATGGGCGTGAGAAAGGAGGCCGCTGTCCAGACCGCGCAGGTCAATAACGCTGCCGCCAGCCCAAAGCCGCCACCCTGCGCCATATGATAATACCGCAGGCGGCGGCAAAAGGGCAAAAGTACGCGCTTGAGTTCCGGGGGCGCTTGGGTCTTCATGCGGCGACTCCCCTTTTGACCTTCTCACGGCGCGGCGCGCTGCGGGGGCGGATGAGGATGGCGGAGATACCGGTGATCACCAGGGATAGCGCCAGCATCACGCCCATGTTGATGAGGGCGATGAGCTCGAAATTCAGCCGGTCAAAAACCTGGTAGTAGGCATAGCCGGTGGGGAACTGGCCGAAAGTGCGCTGCAAAAGCCCCGTTTGGTGGATCATCAGCGAGAGGAGCCCCACGCCGGGGTTGATGAACACAAGCTTCGGGATCAAGGCCAGCAGCTGCCCACTATTCACCACGGTCAGAAGATCGGGGTTCTGGATGTAGCGCATGAGGCCTTCGTTATCCACCGCCATAGGCAAAATGGTCCCCACACCAATGGCGAAGACAATCATATACGACGCCACCGTGGCCGTGACCGTGCGCTTGAACAGGCACGAGGCCAAGAGGCCCACGTTCAGCGCCGCGAAGGCGGTTATGATCATGAAGGCCGTGATTTCACCGATCATGAGCAGTGTAATCCCGCCGAACAGGAGCACCACGCACAGCATCGGCAGGGAGGAGAAAATCAAAAGCGCCAGGAAAACAAAGCTTTCCATGAGCTTGCCCAGGGCAATGCGCAGCGCGCCGGTATTGGTGACAAGCACCAGGTCCAGCGTTTGCCGCTCCCGCTCCCCGGCGATGCTCCCGGCCGTCATGCCAGGGGCCACCAGGAGGATCAAAAGGAACTGCAGCGCCACCAAATAGATGTAGCTTTCCACCCCCGAGCGCATGCTGCCGATGGTGATAGAAGCCTTGCCCAGCTGGGAAAAGGACTGCAAAAGCGCCACGAACAGCATAATGGCGCCGTAGAGCGTTACGATGATCACCGTGCGCATGGAGCGCATGCGCCGCCTGGCGCCGGACGCGAAGATCGGGTTCATCATTCCTTCGTCACCTCCATGAATACCTTTTCCAGGTTCATGGGCAGCCGGTGGAAATCCATCACAGGCAGGTCATTTTCCATCAGCGTCCGCAAAAGTACGGCTGTTTGCCCGGCCTCGCCGGTAAAGTCCACCCGCAAAAGGCGCTCCTGCGGCTGCAAAATGCCCGTCACCCCGGGGAACTGCTTTAGCAGCGCCACAGCGCTTTGTACCGCTTCCGGCTCTAAATCCTCGGTAAACTGGATGTCCAGCGGGGCCTGGCCCTGCATCTTGCGGGACAGATCCTCCACAGACCCGGAAAAGACGAGCTGGCCGTGATCCAGGATGGTCAGGGAATCGCACATCTCCGAAAGCTCGGGCAGGATATGGGAGGAGATGAGGATGGTCTTGCCCATGTCACGGAGCGTGCGCAGGATGTCCTTCATTTCGGCCCTGGCCCGGGGATCCATACCGGAGGCCGGTTCGTCCAGGAGCAGGAGCTTTGGGTCGTGGATGAGGCTGCGGGCCAGGCACAGCCGCTGCTTCATGCCCCGGGACAAGGTATCGATATAGGCGTCCTTTTTGTCGGAAAGCCTGGTGATGTCCAGCAGCCGGTCAGCCATCTTGAGCCTGTCCTTGTAGTGGAGCCCATAGCAGCGGCCGTAAAAATCAAGGTACTCCCAGGATTTGAGGCCGTCGTACACGCCGAAGAAGTCCGGCATGTACCCCACCATCCGCCGAACCTTTTTAGCGTGATGGCTGACTTCCACGCCATCGATGGACGCCTTGCCGGAGGTGGCGGGCATGAGCGTGGACAGGATGCGCATGGTGGTCGTCTTCCCGGCACCGTT